>JAFMQQ010000342.1 GCA_017354595.1 Micromonosporaceae bacterium | reverse complement strand
CCTTCCGCTGCTGCCGCGCCAGATCCTGCTGCTCAACTTCCTCTCCGACATCCCGTACACGACAATCTCCGGCGACAACGTGGATCCGGAACAGGTCGCCCGGCCACGCAGCTTGAGCATCAGACGGATCCGCAACTTCATGCTGGTGTACGGTTGCCTCACCCTCGCCTTCGACCTGCTCACCCTGCTGGTACTGCGGCTGGGCTTCCATACCCACGCCCCGGCGTTCCGCACCGGATGGTTCATCGAATTCACCGTCACGGAGATCGCCGTACTGCTGGTGTTGCGAACCAACCGGCCCTTCTTCCGCAGCGCACCCGCCCGCACCCTGCTCGCCACAAGCACCACCCTGGCCGCGGTCACGGTCGCGATCCCGTACACCCCGCTGGCAAAACCGCTGGGCCTGGCGGCGTTGCGCCTTCCGGTACTCGCCTCGCTCGGGGTTCTGACCATCGGCTACGTCGCCGCCGCCGAAGCCGCCAAGCGACGCTTCCCGCCCGACCGGTAGCGACCGCCGCGGGATGGCGACGCGACCGGCACGCGCTCGATGTCACCGACCGGGTACCGTAGCGCCGGCGCCGCAAGGCACTCATCGGTGCCAGTCATACGGTGTCGTGGTCGAAACCTTGACCAGACCGGAGCGTTCGAGGATCGGGCGGGAGTACTCGGTCGAGTCGCTGTGGATGAGCGTCTTGCCCAGGCGCAGCGCCGACCGGGCGCGCGCGGCGGTCAGCGCGCGATAGATCCCGCGACCGCGCCACTGTGCCCGGGTCGCGCCGCCCCAGATCCCGGCGAAGTTGGTACCGGGTACCGGCTCCAGCCGGCCGGCGCTGACGATCCGCCCCTCGGCTTCGGCGACCCACAGCTCCATCCCGTCATCGAGGGCCAGCCGGCTCAGCAGCGCGTCGGCGGTACCATCGCCGGCCGGTGTACCGAAGACCTCGTCCTGCATCGCACTCATCGCACGCACGTCCTGCTCCTCAGTGACCCGGCGCAGTGTCACGCCATCGGGCAGCGGTACGTCGACGGCGAGCAGCCGAGCCTCGCCGAGCATGATCGACTCAGGCTCGCCCGCGACGAACCCG
Source organism: Micromonosporaceae bacterium (assembly GCA_017354595.1). Classification (GTDB taxonomy): domain Bacteria; phylum Actinomycetota; class Actinomycetes; order Mycobacteriales; family Micromonosporaceae; genus DATEJJ01. Next base: position 3,304 of record JAFMQQ010000342.1, on the reverse strand, counting down.
TTCTCCAGCAACGCCTCGGGCAGCCCCGGTGCATCGTCATGCCCACGGGTCTTCCACTCGACCCGGCTGATCCCGGGATCCGCCCGGTAATGGGCGAGCGCCTCCGGGACCAGCCGCCGGATCGTATCGACGCCCGCCCCGCCGAGGTCGCGATAGGTGATGAACCCCCGCCCACCGGCGTAGGTCACCAGGCGCAGCGGTCCATGCCGGGCGACTGAGACCGCGCTCGCCGTCTCGGCATCGGTACGCAGCTGCTCGTCATAGGCGGCAAGGAGGTCAGCGTGAGCGATCATGCCGTCACGGTGCAGCAGCTGGGCCGGTGGAGCAACGGGTTATCGCATCCCATCGGGGGCGGCTTCATCCCCACCGAGGCAGCTTCATCCCCATCGAGGACATGCCTGCACCCCCCGCAGGTCCGCATGCGTACATGATCGAAAAGCAGCCGCTGCGGTCCGACCATCGAAGAGCACCAGTTGAAGCAGATTGACTCTCACGGAGGACCGTAATGCGCACGAAGATTCTCTCCGCGGCGGCCGCTGTCGTCGCTGTCGGGGCCGCCGGCATCGGCGCCGGCCTCGCCGCGGCTCATCGGCCGGCGTCGGGTACGCCGGCCGCCTGGGTGCAGCCCAAGGACGCCCACGGCGCCGCCGGATTGGCATCGTTCGTCCAGCCGGACGGCTACGCCTTCCAGACCGTCGACGACAAGGCCGACCCGACCTTCAACCAGCTGCTCGGCATCAACAACGACGGCGTCATCGCCGGGTACTTCGGATCCGGGGCGCAGGGGCAGCCCAACAAGGGCTACACGGTGCGCCGCAACGGGTCCGTCTTCCAGGACGAGAACTTCCCCGGCTCGGTACAGACACAGGTGACCGGGCTGAACAACAGCGGCGTGACCGTCGGCTTCATGTCGTCGATGAACAACGCCGACGCGGTCAACGACAACATCGGCTGGTACGCGGCCAACGGTCGGTTCCACCGGGTCGCCTTCCCGACCGCCGACAACGCCAACCCGCCGGTCAACCAACTGCTGGGCGTCAACGACGGCGGTACCGCGGTCGGCTTCTACGTCGACGCGGCGGGCAACAGTCACGGGTACACCTTCGACATCAACCGCGGTCGCTTCCACACCGTGGCGCTCGCCGGGGCGACGAGCGGAACCGCGGCGGCGGTCAACGACCGCGGGGATGTCGCGGGCTTCTTCACCGGCGCCGACGGAGTCACGAGCGGGTTCCTCCAGGCCGGTGGTAGGACCACGGTCCTCAGCTATCCGAACGCCACCGCGACCCAGGCGCTCGGCGTCAACGACAACGACGAAGTGGTGGGTGTCTACCAGACCGGTACCGGAGCCGGTGCGCAGATGCACGGCTTCACCTGGACCGTGAAGCAGTCGTTCCTGACCGTGGACGACCCGAACGGTACCGGCACCACCACCATCAACGGTGTCAACGACGCCGGTACTCTTGTCGGCTTCTACGTCGACGGCGGCGGAAACACCCACGGCCTGCTCGCCTCGGTGCAGCACACGCCGGCGACCCGGCATCTGACGCTCAACCCGATGCCGCAGGGTTCGGTGACGCTTTCCCGCGACGCGCAGAACAACCTCGTCGCCCATCTGACGGCATTCGGCTTCACGCCGGGCTCCTCGCACACCGTCGAGATCGACGCGCCCGGCCGGAGCGGACCGGTGGTGCGGTTGGGCACCGTGGCCGCCGACGGTACCGGCCAGATCGACCAGCGCGTCACGGCGATGGATGCCGTTGGCAGCCTCCCGTCCGGCAGCCAGTTGGTGATCCGCCTCGGCGCCGACAGCGGCGACCCGGTGGCGTCCGAGCCGATCGCTCGCACCGTTGCGCTGCCGAAGCGCCCGTCCTCCGACGATGCCACCCCGCTGATGGCGGTGGATGTCAACCCGGACGGCGTCAACCAGGGTCGCCCGCACGGCAAGGCCACGCTGGTGTACGACGCCGCGGCGCACACCATCACCATCACGGTCTCCGCCAGCGGGCTGACACCCGGCGCGCATGCCGCCCACATCCACAACGGCAGCTGCCGAAGCCAGGGCGGGGTCGCTTACATGCTCACCGACCTGATCGCCGACGGCCAGGGCAACGTCAGCCAGACGCAGACCATCGACGGTGTCACCTCGGTACCGCCGGCCGGCTCGTGGTACCTCAACGTGCACCAGGGCGACATGAACTCGATCCTGTCCGGCGGTACGCCCGCGCTGCCCTTCCGTCCGCTCTTGTGCGCCAACATCTGACCCCGGACGGCGCAGTCCCGGACCCGCGAGTCGACGGCCAGGGCCAAGGTGCCCTGGCCGTCGACGTAAGGCATCCGGGTCAGGAGTCGCGCGAGTCCAGCAGGGTGAGAACGGCGGCCACCCGCCGGTCCAGACCCGGGTTCTCGCCCAGCCCCAGCTTGGCGAACAGGGAGTTGATGTGCTTCTGTACGGCACGCTCGGTCAGCACCAGCGCCTCGGCGATGGCCGCATTGTTCTTGCCCTGCGCCATGTGCTCCAGCACCTCGCGCTCCCGGTTGGTCAGCGCGCCCAAGGGCGAACCCTCGGCCCGCTCCTTGCGGCTGACCAGCGCCTCGACCAGCAACGGATCGAGCGCGGATCCACCGGCCGCGACCTGCTGGACCGAGCGCTCCAGCTCGGCGATATCGCCGATCCGCTCCTTGAGCAGGTATCCGGCACCGGCCGCGCCGCCGCGCAGCAACTCGTGCGCGTACTGCGGATCGACGAACTGGGTCAGCAGGATGACCCCGGTGCCGGGGTACCGCTCGCGGATGCTCGCCGCGGCCTGCAGACCCTCGGTCCGGTGCCGGGGCGGCATCCTGATATCGGTGATGACGACATCGGGGCGGTACTGCTCCACCGCCACCAGCAACTCATCGGCATTGCCGACAGCGGCGAGGAGTTCGACGCCGGCGAGGGCGTCGAGCAACGCGGCGGTCCCGGCCCGCAGCAGGTAGTTGTCCTCGGCCAGGACGACTCGGATTGTCATTGTGTCCCCCGGCGACCCAGTCTGGCAGCGTTGTGCAAGCAACGGCCCGCGCCGGGCGAAGGAGTGGTGTAGATGCAGGCCGACCCGATGGATGGACGACCGAAGACGCGTGCGGCAGCACTGATCCTCGGTCTGGAGTGGGTAGCTGCAGCGGTGTTCGTGTTCGCAGTATACGAGGTGGTGGTAGGGGTGCCGGTCCGCGTCCGGCCAGAGCTGAGCGACAACCTGGTCCTGCTGCTCTGGATCGCGGCGGCCGCGGCCTGCGGCCTCGGGCTGGCACGGGTGCGGTCCGG
>JAFMQQ010000341.1 GCA_017354595.1 Micromonosporaceae bacterium | reverse complement strand
GTTCTTCTGGTTGATGGTCGCCATCGTGATGGTGGCGGTCGTCTGTGTCTGCGCCAGCAGCCTGATCTCCAACAACGGCTAGCGACCCGTGCCGGCCGGCGGGTCGACCGGCGGCACCGCCGGCAGGACCGCGGGCGGGCGCCGGTGCGGACCGCTGGCGAGTACCACCGCCACGCCGGCCAGCAGCAAAGCCAGACCCGGCCACGCCGCGGCGGGTGGGCGCTGGCCCAGCCATAGCCAGGCGATCAGCCCGGCACCCGGTACCTCCAGCAGGACCAGCATGGCGACCGTGGTGGCCGATACGCGGTGCAGTGCGTAGTTGAACATCGAATGCCCGAGCAGTTGCGGGCCGAGGGTGGTGGCCGCGATCGCCAGCCAGGTACCGGTCGGGTAGCCGACCAGGGACACCCGGCCAACCAGGCAGACCGCCAGCAGTACGGCGGCGCACACGCCGTAGCAGATCGCCGTGTAGCTGGTGGTGGAGAGGCTGGCCCGGGCCCGTTCGCCGAGCGCGGTGTAGCCGGCGACGGCGATCCCGCCGCACAGGGCGAGCGCGTCGCCGGCGACGGCCCGGGCCGATCCGCTGACATCGACGCCAGTCGCGGCGGCCGCGCCGGCAACCGCGATGACGATGCCCAGCCAGGCACGCAGCGGCGTACGGCGGCCCTGGAGCGCGGCGATCAAGGCCTGCCACACCGGCTGTACGGCGCCCAGCGCGGTCGCGGTCGCCACGGTGGTCAGCTTGACGCTCGGCACCCAGGTGCCGAAGTGCACCGCGAGCGCGACGCCTGCGGCGACCGCGATCGCCAGCGGCGTACGGCCGGCGTGGCGTAGCTCGCGGTGCCGGGTCGCGGCGGCCGCCGGTACCAGGGCTCCAGCGGCGAAAGCGTTGCGCCACAAGGCGATCGCCAGACCGGGTGCGGCGGCGTAGGCGATCAGCGGACCGGAGGTCGAGACAGCGCCGACCGCCACCACAAGGGCGAGTACGGTCAGCGGCGCGGCGGCCCTCACCCGCGCTCGCGCTGCCTGGCCGGCTCGGGCGGGGCTGGGTCCGGGTGCGTTGCTGGGTCCGGGTGCCAGGCGGCCCGGGGCATGTCCACCTTCTCGCCCCGCAACGGGGTACCTTCGGCGCCTAGCCGGCGCAGCGCCTCGCGCTCGTGCCCGGGTACGACCCGGCCGTTGGCGGCCACCACCCGGTGCCACGGCACCGCGCCACCGTACCGGGCCATCACCGAACCGACCTGGCGCGGCCCGCCGTACCCGAGCCACTCGGCGATCGCGCCATAGGTCATCACCCGGCCGGATGGGATCCGCTCCACCAGCGCCAGCACGTCCTCCACGAAGTCCTGCCCGGCGCCCGCTCCCCGGTCCACCGCCCGGTCGCGGCGCAAACCTCTGGCTGGCGCCGCTGGTCGAGCTCCGCGGCGGTGGGGCTCGCTGTCGCTCGCTCCTCGCGCTCCCGGAACCACCCGGCAACCCTATGCGGGCAGAATGAGTGCGTGCGCGGGGAGGTCGCAGCCGCCAGGCTGGTCGTGGTCAAGGTCGGCTCGTCGTCGCTGACCACCCAGGACGGCGGCCTGGACCGGGTACGGGTGGACAAGCTGGTCGACGCGCTCGCCGGGGTACCCGGCGAGGCGGTACTGGTCTCCTCCGGCGCGATCGCCGCCGGGTTGGCCCCGCTCGGCCTTCCCCGCCGGCCCCGGGACCTGGCGACCCAGCAGGCCGCGGCGAGCGTCGGGCAGGGGTTGCTGATGCAGGCGTACACCGACTCTTTCGGCCGGCACCGGCGCACCGTCGGGCAGGTGCTGCTCACCGTGGACGATGTGACCCGGCGCGGGCACTACCGCAACGCGTACCGCACCCTGCGCCGGCTGCTCGACCTGGGCACGGTACCGGTGGTCAACGAGAACGACACGGTGGCCACCGAGGAGATCCGGTTCGGCGACAACGACCGGCTCGCCGCACTGGTCGCCGCGCTGGTCCACGCCGACCTGCTGGTACTTCTGTCCGATGTGGACGCTCTGTACACCGGCGAACCGTCCCGCCCGGGCTCCCAGCGCATTGCCGAGGTCCGGTCGCAGGCCGATCTGGCGGGGATCGCGATCGGGCGGCGCGGCCGGTCGGGTGTCGGTACCGGCGGCATGGTGACCAAGGTGGAGGCGGCGCGGATCGCCACCGGGGCCGGGATCCCGGTGGTGCTGACCGCCGCGCCACTGGCCGCCGCGGCGCTGGCCGGCGAGCCGGTGGGCACGCTCTTCCACCGGGTACGGGAACGGCCGGCGGCGCGCCTGTTCTGGCTCGCGCATGCCACCGCGCCACGCGGGCGGCTCTTCCTGGACGACGGCGCGGTCGTCGCGGTGGTGGTACGCCGCGCCTCGCTGCTGCCCGCCGGGATCACCGCGGTGGATGGCCGGTTCGCCGCCGGCGACCCGGTCGACCTGGTCGACCCGGCCGGTGTCCCGGTCGCCCGCGGGCTGGTGAACTACGACGCGAACGAACTGCCCGGCCTGCTCGGCCGCTCCACTGTGGAGCTTGCCGCAGCGCTCGGCCCGGGGTACGAAAAGGAGGTCGTCCACCGCGACGACCTGGTCCTGCTGGGAGGTACCCGAGATGACAATCGCTGAGGACGCGCGGCGCGCCCGGGAGGCGTCCGCCACCCTCGCCACCGCCACCCGGGCGGCGAAGGACAGTGCCCTGCACGCGATGGCCGACGCACTCGCCGACCGTACCGTCGGGATCCTCGCCGCCAACTCCGCGGACCTGGACGCCGCGCGCGGTGCCGGCATGGCGACGGCGCTGCTGGACCGGCTGGCGCTCTCGGCGGACCGGGTGGCCGGGATGGCCGACGGGCTGCGCCGGGCGGCGGCCCTGCCCGATCCGGTGGGCGAGGTGGTGCGCGGCTCGACCCTGCCCAACGGGCTGGAACTGCGCCAGGTGCGGGTGCCGTTCGGCGTGGTCGGCATCATTTACGAGGCGCGGCCGAATGTCACCGCGGACGCCGCTGGGCTGTGCCTCAAGTCGGGCAACGCCGTGTTGCTGCGCGGCTCCTCCTCCGCGGCCCGGTCCAACGAGGCGATCGTAGCGGTGCTGCGGGACGCGGTCGCCGCGGCCGGGCTGCCCGCCGACGCGATCCAGATGGTGGACTCCGCCTCCCGGGATTCGGTCAAGGAGTTGATGCGGGCCCGCGGTCTGGTGGACGTACTCATTCCGCGCGGCGGTGCGTCGCTGATCCGGTCCGTTGTGGAGGATTCGACGGTACCGGTGATCGAGACCGGAGTGGGCAACTGCCACGTATACGTGGACGAGGCCGCCGACCTGGAGATGGCTCTGTCCATTGTGGTCAACGCGAAGACGTCGCGACCGTCGGTCTGCAACGCGGCCGAGTCGCTGCTGGTCCACTCGGCGGTCGCCGATGCGTTTCTGGCCATGGCGCTGCCGGCGCTGCGGGACGCCGGGGTGACGGTACACGGCTGCCCGGAGGTGGTCTCGTTGGGTGCGGCCGCCGGGGTGCCGGTACTGCCGGCGACCGAGGAGGACTACGCGGCCGAGTACCTGTCGCTGGACCTGTCCGCGGCGGTGGTACCGTCGCTGCCCGCGGCGGTCGCGCACATCCGCCGGTACGGGTCGGGGCACACCGAGGCGATCGTCACCGGGTCGCTGGAGGCGGCACGCGCCTTCACGTCCACTGTGGACGCCGCAGCGGTGATGGTGAACGCGTCGACCCGGTTCACCGACGGTGGCGAGTTCGGCTTCGGCGCGGAGATCGGCATCTCCACCCAGAAGCTGCACGCGCGCGGCCCGATGGGCCTGCCGGAACTGACCTCGACCAAGTACGTTGTCACCGGGTCGGGGCAGATCCGCTGACCCGGGCGCCCAGGCGCGGCGGCCTCGGGGAGGGCAGCATGCTCATCGTTCTCCGCCCACCTGAGGCCGCCGGTCCATTGTTTATCGGCGCCGCGGGCGAGGAGGCGGTGGGCATTCTCCGGGAGCTCGGTCAACCACTGCTTCTCTGCGGGATGCGCGGCAGCGAACCGGGGTGGGGGGTCGAGCGCCCGTCGGGCCTGTTCATCAGTCTGAGGTTCGACGCTGGCCGGGTTGACGCAGTCGAACTGTGCCGGCCGTCCAACGGCGGCGACGTGGTCACATACGACGGGCTTGACGTGTTCACCACGCCCGCGGCCGACCTCGTCACCCGGCTTCGGGCCGACACCACCGTGGTCGAGGAGGAGCGGGAGGACCAGCGCCGCTTCACCGCGCCCGACCTGCTATTGACGTTCTGGCAATTCACCACCGAGATACCCGACGGGTACGACCGTAGCCACCTCCACGGCGTCCTCGTCGGCCGGGTCAGAGACTATCGCTAGGTCCGGCAACACCAGACCTTGGTGGCTTCGAC
>JAFMQQ010000340.1:1462-4404 GCA_017354595.1 Micromonosporaceae bacterium | reverse complement strand
GGTCGACAACGGCGCGACGATAGTGTGGACCGGCAGCCAGATCCTGATCCTTGATCCGCACGGCAACATGCTCCGCTTCGGTGGCTGATCGGGTCTGGCCGGGAACCGATCCACCCGGCCCGCCTCTCTACACCGGGTGAGGGGAGGTGGCCGTGGCCGGCAGCGCAGCGGAGCGGGCGTTCGCCGAGTTCGTCGCCGCCCGGTACGCCCGCCTGGTGCGCACCGGCTACCTGCTCACCGGCGACCGCGGCCACGCCGAAGACCTGGTGCAGCAGGCGTTGCTGAAGACCTTCCGGTCATGGCATCGGCTGGAGGCGGAGGCGAACGCCGAGGCGTACACCCGCACCACCATGCTGCGGATGGCGCTGGGCTGGCGGCGGCGCCGGTGGAACGGCGAGGTGCCGACCGGTGCGCTGCCCGAGGCGGCGAGCGCCGACCATTCATCCACTGTGGACACAGCGGAGGTGGTACGGCGGGCGCTGGCCGGGCTACCACCGGGGCAGCGCGCGGTGCTGGTGCTGCGGTACTTCGAGGACCTCTCCGAGGCGGAGATCGCCGAGACGCTGGGCTGTTCGCCGGGGACGGTGAAGAGCAGGTGCAGCCGGGCGCTCGCTGCACTGCGCGCCGCCGGGCTGCTGGTCGAAGATTCGCACAAGAGCAGGTGAGGGTACGTGAACGAGGCGGGCAGGGTGCATGCGCTGTTGGATGCCGGGGCGGAGCCGCCGGGCGGGCCGGTCCTGCCTCCGGTTGCCGAGCTGCTCGCTCGGGCGCGTACCGGCCGCCGGCGCCGGCGGGTCGGCCTGGTGAGCCTGGTCGCGATCGGCTGCGCGCTGATCATCGCGGTGCCCTTTGTGGTTATCAGGAACGGCGGCCGCCCTCTTGAGGAACCCGCGGTCTATCCGAGCGTACGTTCGGCGACCGCCGCCGAACTGGCGCGGGGTCGGTGGGACGTGCTGCCACAGTCGCCGGTACCGGGACGGATCGGCGCCGCCGCCGTATGGACCGGAGACGAGATGGTGGTGTGGGGCGGGGCATCCGGCACGTACCCGGGAACGCTGCGAGCGGACGGGGTCGCATACGAGCCCGGCACCCGTACCTGGCGAATGCTGCCACCCTCGCCGTTGGGTGCCCGCAGCGGTACGGCGTCGGTGTGGACCGGACACGCGATGTTCGTCTGGGGTGGCTACGACTCGCTCTATCCCTTGGTCGTCTCCACCTCCGCCTTGGGAGGGATCTTCGCCCCCGGCCACGCGACCAACTCGGGCGCGCTCTACGACCCGGATAGGCGCACCTGGCAGGTGCTGCCGCGGTCACCGCTGCTGGGCGGGCTGGTCTCGGCCAGGGCGTTGTGGACCGGACGGGAGGTGGTTGTGGTCGGCGGTCGGCCGCCTGGGCGAGGCAACTCGGTGGATGTCGTAGCGGCAGCGTACAACCCAACAAGCCACTCCTGGCGGATGCTGCCACCGCTGCCGCCGCTGGGGTTGAGAGTCAGCCTGCTCGATGCGGTGGGGGCCGGCGACCGCATCTACCTGTGGCTCGGCCACTTGGGTGCAGGTGTGGACATGCTCGAGTACGACAGCCGTGGCAATGTGTGGGATTCGGTGTCGGGCGGCAGAGATTCAAAGGTATCCCGGGGCCTCGGCGGTCCACTGTGGACAGGCGACGAGCTCATCGTGCCGGCGGCTGTCGCTTACCGGCCGACCGTAATGGGGCACTACGAGTCCAATCTGTACGGTGAGCGTCTGGTGCCGGGTACGGGGGACTGGCGGGCGATGGCGCACGGTCCTCTCGACGACCGGAGTCCCCTGTCGATCTGGACCGGTGGTGCGCTCCTCAGCCTTGCGCAAGGGGGTGGAGCCGCCGTCTGGGATCCGGCGGCGGACACCTGGACGCGGCTGCCGGACGCACCGGTCAACATAGACGAGGCCGTGCTCTTTGGGTCGACGATCTGGACCGGGCGTCAGGTACTGCTATGGGGGCCACAAGGTCCGCCAGTGGCCTTCGGCGCCTGATGGCTACTTGGATGCGATGAGGTCGTCGACGGAGAGTTCGGTGTTGGTGTAGCGGACCGGGATTTTGCTGCCGGGCGGGTATTCGACGCGCGTGCGGTAGCCCTGCTCGTGGGGTTCGGTGTGTTCGTAGATGAGCTTCTGGGTGACAACCCAGTAGACGGGCCAGCCCGCATTGCCGTAGAGCCGGGATTTGACATGCAGGTCCCGAATGACGGTCTCCTTCGAGACCTCGACCACCAGCAGTACGTCGACAGGGGCCCATGTGTCGATTCTGTCGCCAGCTTGGCCGGTCGGCACGGCGCCGCGTCGCCGGACCCAACAGTCGGGATCCGGCAGGGAATCGCCGGACGGCAGCGTCTCGGTCGTTACCACGACGCTGGGATCGCGGAGTGCAGCACTGACTTCAATGGTCGTTGGCCCGTGCCACCTGCCGATCGACACCGGCCAGACCTCCCCGTCGATCAGCTCCACCCGGTGTTCGAACTGGCCGGCCTCCCAGGCGCGCAGGAACTCCTCGCGGCTCCAGCGGCCGGCCTGCCCGGCGTGCGTCATGAGGCTCATGGTATCGGCGCAATCAGCTGGTCTACGGGGAGTTGGATATCGGCGTAGCGGAGCGGGACCTTCTCGCCCGGCAGGTATTCGATGCGGCTGCCGTAGCCCTGCTCGTGGGGTTCGGTGTGTTCGTAGATGACTTTCTGGGTGACGACCCAGTAGACGGGCCAGCCGGCCTTGCCGTAGATGCGGGACTTGATGTGCAGGTCTTGCATGATGGTCTCGTCGGAGACCTCGACCACCAGCAACACATCGGCGGGATCCCACTCGGCGATGCGCAGACCGAGCTGCGCGATCGGCGTGGCGTCGCTACGGCGCACCCAGCAGTCGGGGTCGGGGAGCGAGTCGCCGGACGGCAGCGTTGCGCCGGTCACCCGG
>JAFMQQ010000340.1:0-1452 GCA_017354595.1 Micromonosporaceae bacterium | reverse complement strand
TGTCGCCATGCCAGACGCCGATCGACACCGGCCAGACCTCCCCGTCGATCAGCTCTACCCGGTGCTCGAACTGGCCGGCCTCCCAGGCGCGCAGGAACTCCTCGCGGCTCCAGCGGCGGGCCTGCCCGGCGTGCGTCATGAGGCTCATGGTATCGGCGCAATCACGTCGTCTATGGAGACTTCGGTGCTGGCGTACCGGAGTGGGAGCATCTGGCCGGGGAGGTACTCGACCCGGTTGCGGTAGCCCTGGTCGAAGGGTTCGGTGTGTTCGTAGACGACCGTGGGCGTGACGACCCAGTAGACCGGCCAGCCCGCCCGACCGTAGATGCGGGACTTGATCTCTAGGTCCTGCGCGACATTCTCGTCGGAGACCTCGACGACCAGCAGCACGTCCGCCGGGTCCCATGTGGACAGTTTGCGGCTGAGCGGTGCGACCGGCTGGGCGTACCGCCGTACCCAACAGTCCGGGACGGGCAGTGACTCGCCAGACGGGAGAAACCCCGGCTTGACCCGGACACCGGGCCGCGACAGGAGCGCGGCGATGTCGAAGATCCAGTCGTGCCGGCCACCGGTGACGACCGGCCAGACCTCCCCCTCGATCAGCTCCACCCGGCCGTTGAAGTCGCCGGCTTCCCAGGCGCGGATGAACTCATCGCGATCCCAGTGCCGGGTGTCGACGTGCCTGATGCTCATCCCGACCTCCCCCGTTGACGGTCTCGCCGTCCATCAGACCGGCAGCGGCGGCCGCCGGCAATGATCAGCTGTCCACTGTGGATAACTTCCGGCGAATCGGACCTGTTCTTCCAGATTCTGGGACACCGGTCGACCCAGGCTGGCCGAGCCTTTGTCGGCGGAAGGTGGCGGCGTTCAGTTCGGTGCGGCGGATGGCCAACATCCATTGATGTTGCGCTGAGGCGAGTCGCGCCGGGTAGATTGCTGACCATGCTCCAGACCCGACTCGATCTGGACCGGATCCGCTCGGCCCGTGACGTGATCGATCCGGTCTTTCTGGCCTCGCCGCTGTACCAGTGCGACGCCCTGGGACGCCAACTCGGCTGCACGGTGAGCATCAAGCTGGAGACCGCGAACCCGGTGCGCAGCTTCAAAGGCCGGGGTACCGAGCTGGTCGCGAGCCGCCTGGCCGACCAGGGCGTCGCGGCGGTCGTGTGCGCCAGCGCCGGCAACCTCGGTCAGGCGCTGGGCTGGTCGGCTCGTCGCCGGGGCTTGGACGTGACGGTGGTGGCACGGCGCCTCGCCCCGGCCGTCAAACTCGACCGGATCCGTTCCTTCGGCGCGCACCTGGAGCTGGTCGACGGAGACTTCGAGGTGGCTCGGGAGCGGGCAGCACACCTCGCGCAACAGCGTGGCGTCCGGCTGGTCGAGGACAGCCTGGATGTCGAGACCTGCGAGGGCGCGGCGACCATCGGGCTGGAGTTGGTCGGTGCGGTGTCC
>JAFMQQ010000339.1 GCA_017354595.1 Micromonosporaceae bacterium | reverse complement strand
ATCGAGATCTACGAGCTGACCGAGAAAGTCACCACCCTCCGGGTCAGCGCGCTGGTGATCAACGTGGCGGCGGTGCTGTACATCCTGCTCTCCAAGCGGCTGTTCGGGCTGCGGGGCGGCAAGGCGGCGTACGAGGCCCAGCGCCACGAGACCAGCCTGCTCGAGGTCGAGGCGGCGGGTGAACCCGCACCGGCCCGCCGCTGATAGATCGCTAAGACCGAACCGGTACCCTGACTGCCCGTGGACACCGCGGCGAAGTACCGCGCCCTGGCCGGCGGCCTGGGCAGCCTGCTCAACCCGAAGGATCTGCTGCAGAATTTCGGCCTGCTCGGCGTCTGGGCGATCCTGTTTGCCGAGACCGGGCTGCTGATCGGCTTCTTCTTCCCGGGCGACTCGTTGCTGTTCCTCGCCGGGGTGGCCGCCTCATCGGCGGCGCAGCAGCTGGTCGGCGTCCACCTGAACATGGCCGGCCTGCTCATCGGCTGCCCGATCGCCGCGATCGCGGGTGCGCAGCTGGGCCACTTCCTCGGTGCCCGGTACGGCCGCCGGATGTTCGAGCGCCCCAACTCACGGCTGTTCAACCGGGAACACGTGGTACGGGCTGAGTACTACTTCAACCGCTTCGGCCCGGCCAAGGCGATCCTGCTCGCCCGCTTCACGCCGATCATCCGCACGTTCCTCAACCCGATGGCCGGCGTACTGGAGGTACCCGCCGGCACGTTCTTCATCTGGAACGTCATCGGCGGCGTTGTCTGGACAGACGGTGTCCTGCTCGCCGGGTACTACCTCGCGGACAAGATCAAGAACGTGATCCCGCCGGACAAGATCGATGTGTACCTGCTGCCGTTCATCGCGCTGATCGTACTGATCTCGCTGATCCCGATCTTCATCGAGATCATCCGGGCCCGGCGCGCCAAGCGCGGTGCCGGGCGGCACGCGGTATCACGCGACGAGCGCGGCTAAGGCGACCGGCGCCCAACCTGGAGGGCGAGCGACTCTACTCGAAAGGCAAGCGACGGCGGGCACGGTACGCGCGTCCGGAGGGCAGCCGCCTGACGAGGACGGCGACTCGCCGCTCGGGGTGCGCTGGCAGATTCCCGGGCATCCCGCCAAGAAGCATCCGGCCAGATGACGAACCGCCAGAAAGACAAGTCTCCAGAAGACACGCCGTCGAGCGACAGGCTGGCCGCCCGTAGGTGCAAGCCGGAGCCGAGCCACGACGCACCCTCGGAAGGGCACCCCCCGGCGCCGCCTCTGTCGATCAAGGGCAGACCCGCCACCGGCACATCCGGGACATCACGTGTCTACCCTTGATCGACGCAGCAGCTGCCAACGCGGGAGGGATGGAAGGCACGCAGGAATCACGATGCCGGTACTCGCCGGATTGCCCCCCGGCCCAGCACCCGGCCCGTGCCTGCTTTCCCTCAGCGGGCCCTCTTCGTCGCGCGCTTGCGCGGCGGCGTCAGCAGGTCGGCAATCGCACCGATCGCAGTCGGTACCAAACGGTAATAGGCCCACACGCCACGCTTCTCGCGCTCCAGCAGGCCGGCCTCGGTGAGGATGCGCAGGTGGTGGCTCACCGTTGGCTGGGAGAGTCCCAGCGGTGCGGTGAGGTCACACACGCACGCCTCCCCGTCCGGGTCGGACTGGATGAGGCTGAGCAGGCGAAGCCGGGCCGGGTCGGCGAGTGCCTTGAGCACTCCCGCCAGACGCTCGGCGTCCGCTCGCTCGATCGGCTCGCCGGCGAGCGGCGAGATAGCAGGCAATGATGTTTCGGCCAGCGCAGTTCCCACGTACTCCATCCTTCCACTTGCACCATCGATTCGCCTGCATATCCGCAGGTCCGAATCGGCAAATTTTCAAGCCGCGAGGCCGAGGTCGGTCAGCGAATAGGCCGATCTGTAGGCCAACCCCGCGTCCCGAACAGCGTCCCCAGCGCCGCGATCGACGATAACCGCAACTCCGACCACATGCGCGCTAACTTCGCGTAAAGCCTCCACTGCCGTGAGCACGCTGTTACCGGTAGTCGATGTATCCTCCAGCGCGACGACCCGCCTTCCGGTCACATCGGGTCCCTCGATACGCCGCTGCAGCCCGTGCGCCTTCCCCGCCTTGCGCACCACAAAGGCGTCGAGCTTGCGGCCACGGGCCGCGGCCGCGTGCAGCATGGCTGCGGCAACCGGGTCCGCGCCGAGAGTCAGCCCGCCGGCCGCCGAATAGTCCCAGTCCGCGGTGAGGTCCAGCATGACCCGGCCGAGCAGCGGCGCGCCCTCGTGATGCAGGGCGATACGGCGCAGGTCGATGTACCAATCGGCCGGGGTCCCGGAGGAAAGGATCACGCGCTGGCGTACCACAGCCAGATCAACGATCAACCCCCGTAGATCGTCACGATCCGTCATGTATCGAGAGTACTGCTCAACCGCCGGGTGCCCACCGACGCCCCGGCCCTGGTGAGAAGTACCGGTTCGCCTTCGGCCGCAGCAGCAGCACACCGGCGGCGATGTTGAGACCGGCCAGCACGAAGGTCGTCGCGAAGCTGAGCAGGACCAGGCCACCCTCGGAGCCGGCCGGGCCACCTTCGGCCCCGCCGGCAAACGAGCCATCCGCCGGGCTGTTCGCGAGGTAGCCGAAGCCGGATAGGCCCTCGCACAGGTTGATCAAGGCGTACGCGAACATCAGGCCAGCCAGGACGATCCGCCCGGCGTTGGCGCCGCGCCCGGTGAAGACCGCGGCGACCACGGCCCCCGCCGCCGGCACCAGCCACACCACGACGTAGAAGACCGTCATCACCCGCCGCGCCGGCTCACTCAGGCTGGAAGTGCTGCCGAGGTAGATGAGCTCGACGAGGGCGAGAATGCCGGAGATGACCACGCCGCAGTAGGTGAGCAACACCGCGACGCGTACCCCGGCCGGTTGCGGCGGGCGGGGTACCAGGAACACCGGTTCGTACCGCGGCACCGGCGGGGGCGTCAGGCCCCAGTTCATCTGCTCCGCCGGCGTCGGGATCTCCGGTTGCCCGGGCGCGGGTGCCGGCTCGGGGGCCGGGCCTCCTGGCGGTACCCAGCCCCCGTCCACTTAGGCGACCGGCGGGTACGGCAGCGGCGGCTCGGCGACCTGCTGGCCACCGCCACCGCGCCGGAAGAACGGATGCACGGCGGGCAGCGCGAGCAGGATGATCACCAGGATCAGCGCCACCACCGCGACCACCATGAGCGCGGTGTTAGTTGGGTTGTACCAGGACGGGTAGGCGTCGGAGATCTGCCTTGTCGCCTCCTTGGTGTCCACCCCGTTGGCGTTGCCCTGCATGGTGAGATTTACGTTGCTGGCCGCCGTACCGGCGCCGCAGCAGAGTACCCCGAGTCCGGCGAAGACCCAGGTGATGATCCGGGTGACATTGCTACCCCGGAGGTTGAACAGCGCGAGGATGACAAAGCCGATCGCGCCGATCACGCGGATGACTGCGCTCACATAGGTGCCGGCGGTGATCCCGGTCGCGACCGTATCGGGATTGACGTTTGTGGCGTTGGCGTAGGCCCGCTTGACAGCGTCGGAGACGTCGCCGACGTACGGCAGCGGGATGATCGCGAGCACGAGGGCGATCAGGGCGACCAGGAGCATCAGGTAACCCGCTACGGATACCGCGGCGGGACGGCGCACCGGGGGTGCTGGGTTCATGGCAGACACGGCCCACAGCCTAGCGGCATCCCCGGCCGCCTATGTGACCCCGACCGGCCGTCAGCCAGCCGTCAGCGTCAGTCCGTCCTTGGCCGGGTTCAGGTCGACCAGCAACCGGTCACCGTCGCGTACCTGTCCGGAGAGCAGTGCGCGGGCCAGCTGGTCGCCGATCGCCGACTGCACCAGCCGGCGCAGCGGCCGGGCGCCGTAGATCGGGTCGTACCCGTTGCTCGCCAGCCACTCCTTCGCCGGGTCCCGCACCTCCAGCGTCAGCCGCCGCTCCGCCAGCCGCCCGGCCAGCCTGGCCAACTGGATGTCCACAATGGACTTCAGCTCCAGGTCGGTGAGCGCGCCGAAGACCACGATGTCGTCCAACCGGTTGAGGAACTCCGGCTTGAAGTGGGTGCGTACCACCGCCATCACCGCGTCTCGCCGCTGTTCGTCGGTACGGGTGGGATCGGTGAGCAGCTGCGAGCCCAGGTTTGAGGTGAGTACCAGGATCGCGTTGCGGAAGTCGACCGTGCGCCCCTGGCCATCGGTCAGCCGCCCGTCATCGAGGACCTGCAGCAGGATGTCGAAGACATCGGGGTGCGCCTTGTCCACCTCGTCCAGCAGCACCACCGAGTACGGCCGCCGGCGTACCGCCTCGGTCAGCTGGCCGGCCTCCTCGTAGCCGACGTAGCCGGGTGGGGCACCGACCAGCCGGGCCACGTTGTGCTTCTCCGAGTA
>JAFMQQ010000338.1 GCA_017354595.1 Micromonosporaceae bacterium | reverse complement strand
CGGCGGGCGCCGGCGGCTCGCCGCGCGGCTGACCTCCGAGTCGGGGCGGACTGGTCAGTAGTCGCCTGCGAGAGCCCCGCCCTTCGCCGTCCCGGCCATGCCGGAGGTCGCGGCGCCGCCTGGGTAAGTGGGGCCGCCTGGGGTAACCGGTGATGCTATCCTCGGCGGCACTGCATGGCGGATCGTCTATTTCAACTAAGGATTTGCCGGTGAGTGGCGCTTCGGGCAAAGGCGGCGAGACGGCGGTCGATCCGGTCGCACTCGATAAGGCGGTCGGGCAACTTAACCGGGCGAGTCATGACTTCGGCGCGTTGCGGAAGGGCTATCAGGGGACAGCGCGCGACGCGCCGACGGCGTTCGGTGAGTTCGGCGTACACGACAGCTGGTCGGCGTTCGACCACGCCTGGGACGCTGAGCTGCGCAAGACCGGTGAGGCGCTGAGCGAGTTGATCCAGCAGATCCGGGCGGCGTCGGCCGGACTTCAAAACCGCGATGTCGGGTCCGGCCGGAGTATCCGGGCGGTGACGCCGCGATGAGCAGCCTCTCCGACCTGCAGGCGGCCCGAACCGCAATCAAAATCGCTGAGTTCCTCGGTTCCACGGCGCTGCTGTTCGCGATCGAGGGTGCGCTGCTGCCACACGGGCCGACGGGTACGCCCTCGGTCATCAGCGACCGGGCCGACGACTACAACCGGGCCGCCCGGGACGCCGACACGGTAGGGCAGGACCTGAAGCAGGTAGCGCGCAACGCGTTACCCGGGGCCTGGCGGGGCGCCACCGCCGAGTCCGCCGGGCAGGCGGTGGATGCGTTGGCGGAGGAGGTACGCGGCACCGCGACGGTGTTACAGCGGGCCGCGACGACGCTGACCAGCTGGGCCGACGACCTGGCTGCCGCACAGGCCAAGGACCGGCAGGGACACGCGGCACTGGTCAGCGCCAAGAACAAGCTCGGCTTCCTCGGGATCGAGATATGGCACCTGCCGGCCGCCGCACACGAGGCGCTGGACGGGATCCAGGCCCGTATCGACGCCGCGCAGCTCGCCCAGGACTCGGGCTCCCGTACCGCCGGCACACTGCGCGAGCTCACCTCGAAGGCACGGGCAGAGCAGGTGAATGCGGCCGGAGTGGACCCGCTGTCGGCGGTCGTACTGGCGAACGAGACCAACCCGGGCGGCGCCGTCGATGGCGGGGACATCCTTTCGCAGAACGCGCTGGACCGGGGCGCGAAACAACTCGACCACATGTCGCCAGCAGAGCGGGCCGCGTTCGAGCGGCTGCTGGCGCAGGCGAAGTCGCCGCAGGAGGCCGCGTACCTGTGGAAAGCGTTGGCGGCCGGGCACTCCCTCACGGACATCCAGGCATTCGACGCCGCGATCCACCCGCACGGTGCCGACCCTGTCTGGCTCGCCAGCCACCTGACCCCGGACCTGACCAACGGCAAGCCCGGCAACAGGTCGGCCGACCACACCCTGCTGACCTACCACGGCCAGAGTTTCGGGAACCTCGACACCCAGGGCCTGGACATCTACGACCAGGGCAACGTCAATGACTGCGTGGCCGCCTCGACAGTCGTCGCCCAGGCCAATGTGGACCCGACCGTGATGCTGAAGCTGACCACCGGCGGAACGGCCAACGGCAATGACAGCCCGGCCGCCTTCCACGAGCGGTTGCAGCACATGTACACCTCGCAGTACGTCGCGGGCCAGCATGCCGATGGCATCACCAACGTGTACCCCAAGACCGATGCCGGCCTCGGCTCCAGCGGTGAAACCCTGCTGGCCCAACACGACCTGAACGGCACGACCGGCTCCCACTACCACTATGTGAGCCTCGACAACACCGCCGACCGGCAGAGCGCGTTGTCCGATATCCAGAACGCGGTGGAGTCCGGCAAGCCGGTACCGATCGATGTGCAGGGCGGCGGGGAAGCCCACCAAATGATGATCGTCGGTCGGGATGGCAACCGCCTGGAGATCTACAATCCGTGGGGCTACACCACCTGGGTCAGCGACAGCCAGTTCGTCCACAATCAACTCGGCGGCGTCACCGGTACGCAGATGAACAGTGCCTTCGCGCTGGAACTGCCCTGATGGACGCCGATGCCAGGCAGGCGCTGAACCAGGTCGACCCGAGCACGCGGAGGCGTCCCGACAGCGAACTGCTCGACCTGGACATCCCCGCGGCGATCGCCGCCGGGATCGCCGGCGGGAAGGTGCAACACCGCAGCATGTTCACCGATGCGGCGATCGCCGCATCGCTGCGGCTGGAGGAGCACGGCGTCGGGCCGTACCCGGTGCTGTTCCTCGCCGGCTACGTCCGCTCAGCGGGGCGGGTCGCGGCCCTCGCCCTGCCGCAGCCGCTGGTCGGCTCGGAGCCGGCAGAGCTGGCGCGGCGTTGGCTGGCCGCCAGCTGCCCCGCGGACGGCGCGCCCGCAGGCGATGACATCGATGCCGACATCATGTTCGCGCGTTGGCTGGAGATGGTCGCAGCCCTGCTCAGCCTGCGCCGGTCAGCGCGCCGTTCCGTCGGCCAGCTCAGCCCGTGAACCGGCAGGCGGGGATCGGCGTCCTGCTCGGCGCCGCGCTGGTCGCCGGGGTGCTTACCGGCTGCAGTTCCGGCAAGGGCCCACCGGCCACCGTGGTCGTACTGCCCGACCCGAACTCAGCCACGGAGCTGCCCAACGCCACCCGCGCCGTACAACTGTCGGTCGGGCAGGTCCTCGGCGTCCAGGTCAGGCACCGGGACCTACCCAGCAGGTGGCAGCAGGTCAACGCCGGCGACGCCACCGTACTCAAGCCTGACGGTGAGGACACCGTCGCCGGTTGCCCGGCCGGCCAGGCCGGCTGCGGTACGACCGTTCAGGAACGGTACCGGGCAGCCTCGGCAGGGACCACGACCATCGAATGGGACTACGTCGGGATGGGCCCGGGGACCCTCCCGTCAGGCGTCCCGGCCACCCCGTGCCCCAGCTACGGCGCCGCCGCCCACTGTCCGATCGGCATCATGAAAATCACCGTCACGGTACGGTGATTCCGCCAGCGACGGGCGCAGCTGGGCGACCCGCGGCCGCCGATGCGCGGGCGACCTGTGGAGCATGCCGATACGGCTACTTGTGCTCGGGCAGGCGGCATGCTCAACTGGCCGCCATGGCGCGGTCCGCGGACAGCGGCGGTCGGCCCGGGTCATCGGGCTGAACGGTTCGGGCCGGCGGTCCGTGTCCACCATTGAGGGTCTCGACCTGCACGGGGCCACACAATAGGGCAGGGGTCAGGGCATGTCATCGCAGCCTTGGGTAACCAGTACCCGGAACTTGACCGGCGCCAGCCAGCGCGCGCTGATGGCCTGGCGACTACTTAGCACGATCATGCTGCTGGCAATGGGCGGCATCCATCTCTTCCTCGTCTTCGATGGCGTAGGCGGCACGCTCGGCAAGCTGTTCATTCTCAACGCGATCGGCTCACTCGTGCTGGCGGCCGCGCTGATGGTGCTGCGCGGGCGGCTGCTGGCTCTGGCAACGGTACTGAGCCTGCTGTTCATGGTGGGCACGTTGCTTGCGCTGGTGCTCGCCCTGACCGTGGGGGTGTTCGGCATCCACGAGGTAATGAGCTTCACGCTGGTGCCCACCACGCTGGTGGTGGAGTCGATCGGCACCGTCATCCTGGCGGTGACCGTCGCGCTGGTGCTGCGCTCGCGACGAACAACCTGACGGTACGATCCGCCGGCAGCTCACGCCTGGTGATCCCGACTTAGCGGGATGCCGCGTACTCGTTGAGAATCTCGTCGATGACTCGCCTCGCTTCCACCGCCACGGCATCGTTGCCCGGTAGCGAGCCGGCGTACATGATCGGCGCTTTCCACAGTGCCCAGCTCCGCCCCCGGCCCCACGTTCCAGGGTCGACATCGAGCCTGGCGCGGAATGCTTCGCGGCTGGCTCCGGTCAGCACCGTCCAGGCGATCGCCAGGTCGCACGCGGGGTCGCCGACACCGCAGGTGCCGAAGTCGATGACAGCGGCTAGCCTGCCGTCACGGAGCAGGAGATTGCCTGGGGCGATGTCGGTGCGAGCATCGGCAACCATCGGTGCTCCTTCTCCACCGCCAGCGCGTACTCCGCAGTTGGCGGCGACCCGCCGCACGGGCAGGTCGGCCCAGCGCGGGAACTGCCTGGCGACCAGCCGTCGCACCAGACTCGCATCCACCAAACGTCGATCCGGTACCGGCACAGGGTCAGGCTCAGAACTCACACCACAACATCACCGACCGGGGCCCCCAACGGCAACCCGATTTCGCAACGACTCCCACCATGCCCTCCCCAGAACATCCACAGTGGACGGCTGACCCGCGGCGAGGACCCGGCCGGTTCGGGGGGGTGGGGCGACCCGCGCCGGGATCAAGCCTGACCGCCCAGAGC
>JAFMQQ010000051.1 GCA_017354595.1 Micromonosporaceae bacterium | reverse complement strand
CGGCCGAGAAGATACTCGACAGGCTCGGCCACAGGCCATCGGGGAGTACGGTCAGCGCGAACACCCCGGAGGCGATCGCGGCCACCCGGCGCACCCGCCCGTCTGGCGCGGCGGCCGCGATCGGGATCAGTCCCCAGAGGGCGTACCAGGGCCGCGTCGCCGGGCCGAGCAAGGCCACCGCGCTGAGACTGAGGCCCAATGCGTACACCGCGCCGAGTTGGCGGCTGTGCCGCCACGCGGTGAACACGGCGACCGCCGCCGCACCCATGCACAGCCAGGTCCAGACCGGCTGGGCGAACCGGATCAGGCTGTCATCCGCCGCCCCGACCACAGCACCGGTGATGTGGCCGAGCATGTGGCTGATCGACCAACTGTGCTCGGAGACCGGTGTGGTCAGGGCGCCGATCCAGCCGTACCCGGTGCCGGCCAGCGCGGTCACACCGACCGCGGTCGCCAACGCGGTACCACCGGTGACCGCCGCCGCCCGTGCCCGGCCGCCGAGCGACGTCGCGCCGAGTTGGGCGACGGCGACCAGACCCAGCGCGGCCGGCGCCTTGACCAGTGCGGCGAGGGTCACCAGTACCGCCGCCGGGACAGACCGCCCCCGGGTGGCCAGGGCCAACCCGGCCGCGAGCAGGCCCAGCATGATCGCCTCGTTGTGCGCTCCGCCGACCAGATGCAACAGCACCAGCGGGTTGAGCACCCCCAGCGCCAGCGCGGCGGCGGGGTCGACACCGCACCGGCGGGCCAGCCCGGGCAGCGCCGCGGCGAGCAGCGCGATGCCGCCCAGCGCCACCAGCCGCATCGCCAGGAAGCCCACCACCACCTTGGTGCTGGTGACCGCGACCACGGCAGCGACGACGATCAGGAACGCCGGGCCGTACGGGCACGGAGTGTGCTGCCAGGCCGGCGGTACCTCAACCGCGAGCAGGCCGGTGAGACCGGCCGGTCCCGACTGGTACACGTCCAGCCCTTCCCGCACCATGACGCCCTGGGCGAGGTAGCTGTACACGTCGCGGCTGAACATCGGTGGGGCCAGCACCAGTGGCGCCGCCCAGGCGGCCAGGGTGACCAGCATGCTCCGGATGCCCGGTGCCGGCCTGGCCCGCAGCAGGCGCCACCAGGCCACCACCAGTAGCAGCAGTCCGAAGTACACGCAGAGCACGCCGAACTTCGGATGGTGCCCGAGGCCCTGCAGCCCGGGGATGATCGTCACCGAGTCCTGGCGGGGCAGGGCACCGGCGCCGTACCCGCCGATGGCCAGGGAGGTGGTGCCGACGATGCCGAGGATGCGCGCGCTGGCATGACTCGTGCCCACGATGGTGAGGATGCGGGGCCTCAGCTGACCCCACACGGCACCCAGGCTCAACCTCGCGTCCAC
Organism: Micromonosporaceae bacterium; assembly: GCA_017354595.1. GTDB lineage: Bacteria > Actinomycetota > Actinomycetes > Mycobacteriales > Micromonosporaceae > DATEJJ01. The sequence goes on along the minus strand of JAFMQQ010000051.1, from coordinate 9,583 downwards.
CGTCACGCCTGCACAACCTCAGCTAGTGCCGACACAGAGTGAAGCACTCGGTACGCGAGGTAATCCAACACCCGACGATCTCCGCTTGCACGCAGTGTGGCCGGCAAACTGGTCATCCCTCCCGTGTACCCCCACAGGCCGCTGGCGCGCTACACGCGCAACTTGGCACAGGCATCGACAGCCGGCGAAGAGCGCTTGCCCGGTAGCGCGCACGGCAGATCTGCACCTGGTGTCCTCGGCATGATACTCACATGCTCGCCACCCGTCGGCCACTCGATACTCAGTCCGCCGGCCGCGTCACCGCCGGCATGGCGAATACCGCCACCGCCATCAGCGCGGCGAAGACCGCCACGCCGACGAACACGTGCCTGGTCGCCCCGGTCAGCTCGGTCGGCGAGTGGGTGGTGCGGTGGCCGAGCGTCGCGTTGGCGACCGCGCCGAAGACCGCCACCCCGACCGCGCTGCCGATCGACCGGCCGAACATGTTGGTGCCAGTCACCACGCCCCGCTCCGACCAGCCCACCGTGGACTGCGCGGCGATCAGGGTCGGGGCCGCCACGAAGCCGAGACCCGCGCCGACCAGGAAGCAGGCCCCGGCGATCTCGACTACGCCGTCCGCCGGCCGGCCCACGGTGTGCCCGGCCAGCAACGCGGTCAGGACCGCGCCGATGATGGTGACCGCGGCGCCGATCAGGGCGGTGGTCCGGAAACCCGCCCGCAGGTACACCCTGCTCGACTGCGACCCGGTCAACGGCCAGCCCAGCGTCAGGGTGGCCAGGGTGAACCCGGCGATCAGCGGCCCGGTGCCGAGCACCGTCTGCACATAGGTCGGCACGTACGAGGTCAGCCCGATCAGCACCACGCCGACGGTGAGCGCGACCAGCGTGCTGGTCAGCAGGGTCCGGCGACGGAACACCCACAGCGGCAGCACCGGCTCCGCCGCCCGGCGTTCCACCAGCACGAAGGCGCAGACCAGTGCCGCACCCACGACGGGTACGCCGATGCCGGCCGGCGAGGTCCAGGACCACGCCTGGCCACCCTCCAGCAACGCGAGGATGAGCAGCGTGCACCCGGTCGCGAGCAGTCCGGCACCGGCGTAGTCCAGCCGGTGGCTGCGTTTTTCGATCCGTTCGTGGAAGCTGCGCAGCAGCGCCCACCCCGCGACCAGGCAGAGCGGCACGTTGATGAAGAAGATCCAGCGCCAGGTCAGGTATTCGGACAGCGCCCCGCCCAGCGTGGGTCCGACCACCGAGGAGACGCCCCAGACACTGGCGATGTAGCCCTGCACCACACCGCGCTCGGCGACGGTGTAGATGTCCCCCGCGATGGTCAGGCTCATCGGCATGATGGCGCCGCCACCGAGACCCTGCAAGCCACGGAAGGCGATCAGCGCCGGCATCGACCAGGCGGCGCCGCAGAGGACCGAGCCGAGCAGGAACAGGCCGATGCCGAAGACCATCACCGGCCGGCGGCCGAACAGGTCGGCCAGCTTGCCGTAGATCGGTACCGATACCGCCTGAGCCAGCAGGTACACCGAGAACAGCCAGGGGAACTGGTTGAACCCGCCCAGGTCCGCGACGACCGACGGTACCGCGGTCGCGATGACCGTGGAGTCGATCGCCACCAGTCCGGTGGCGAGCATCAGCGAGAGCAGCACCGGCCCACGCTCGGACCGCAGGCCAACCGCGGACCTGGGAACGGTAACCACCGACCCGGCCGTCGACTCCGTACTGTTCATCGCCTCGATCCTATCCGGGCCGGCGGTGTACCCACCCGCCGGCCCGGATACTCCACTGTGGATAGACAACCTAGTACCGGTAGTGCTCCGGCTTGTACGGGCCGTCCACGGCCACGCCCAGGTACTCGGCCTGCTTCTTGGTCAGCGCGGTCAGGTGTACGCCGAGCGCGTCCAGATGCAGCCGGGCGACCTTCTCGTCCAGGTGCTTTGGCAGCTTGTACACCTGCCTGTCGTACTCGCCCGGCTTCGTGTACAGCTCGATCTGGGCCAGCACCTGGTTGGCGAAGGAGCTGGACATCACGAAGCTGGGGTGGCCGGTGGCGTTGCCCAGGTTCAGCAGCCGGCCCTCGGACAGCACGATCACCGAGTGCCCGTCCGGGAAGCGCCACTCGTGCACCTGCGGCTTCACCTCGGTCCGCTCGATGCCCGGGTACCGCGCCAGGCCGGCCATGTCCACCTCGTTGTCGAAGTGGCCCACGTTGCCGACGATCGCGTTGTGCTTCATCTTCGCCATGTCGTCGACGAGGATGATGTCGGTACCGCCGGTGGTGGTGATGAAGATGTCCGCCGCGGCGACCACCTCGTCCAGCCGGACCACTTGCAGGCCCTCCATCGCCGCCTGCAGCGCGCAGATCGGGTCGACCTCGGTGACCACCACCCGCGCGCCCTGACCACGCAACGACTCCACCGCACCCTTGCCGACATCCCCGTACCCGCAGACGACGGCGAGCTTGCCGCCGAGCATCACGTCGGTGGCCCGGTTCAGACCGTCCACAAGGGAGTGACGGATGCCGTACTTGTTGTCGAACTTGGACTTGGTCACCGAGTCGTTCACGTTGATCGCCGGGAAGAGCAGCCGCCCGTCCCGGGCCAGGTGGTAGAGCCGGGTCACCCCGGTGGTGGTCTCCTCGCTCACCCCGCGCATGCCGGCCGCGATCCGGGTGAACCGCTGGCCGTCCCTGGCGATGCTGCTGGCGAGCGTGGACAGGATCAGCCGGTACTCGGCGTGGTCATCCTCGGCCGGCACCGGTACCGCACCGGCGGTCTCGAACTCCACGCCCTTGTGTACCAGTAGCGTGGCGTCGCCACCGTCGTCGACGATCAGGCTCGGCCCGAGCGGCTCCCCGCCCGGTCCCTCGCCGAAGTTGAACAGGTTGTCGGTGCACCACCAGTACTCGGCCAGGCTCTCGCCCTTCCAGGCGAAGACCGGGACACCGGCCGGCCGCTCCACCGAGCCCTGCGGACCGACGACGACCGCCGCGGCCGCCTCGTCCTGAGTGGAGAAGATGTTGCAGGAGACCCAGCGCACGCTCGCACCGAGCGCGACGAGAGTCTCGATCAGTACAGCGGTCTGCACCGTCATGTGCAGCGATCCCGCGATCCGGGCACCGCGCAGCGGCTGGGCCGCGGCGAACTCCCGGCGCAGCGCCATCAGACCGGGCATCTCGTGCTCCGCCAACCGGATCTGATGGCGGCCGTACCCGGCGAGCGAGAGGTCCGCGACCGCGAACTCAAGACCACCCACACGCTGAAGCTTGTCGCTCATGGTTCTGTTACCCCCAAGTTCTTTCTTGGACATGGGTCTGGACACGAAGCTGTGGTGTGGAAAGAAAAGAAAGAAAGGACGCCCCCTCTCGCGAGAGGCGCCCTTACCGGGTGGTCCCAGGCCGAGCGTGGCGGATGTGATCCGTCGCAGCGCCTCTCGGACCCGGGCCGCGCCGGCACCCGGTGAAAGACGGCCGGCGCAAGCGCGATCCTACCCGGCGGCTCGGCCAGAAGATATGTGACGTGGACCGTAGTGTGTCGGCATGACACACCTGCGGTATCCGCGGCTGTCCGGCCTGGGGACCAATCCCGCTGCCCCGGACGACATCCTGGTGCGCCTGGCCGCGCATCCGGCCGGCCGCCACGGAATCGCGCTACGACAAGGCAATCTCGCCGATGTCGTGGTCGAGGCGTTGCTGGCGCACGGCGGCCGGGACGCGGCGGAGGGCCTGCATGGCGACCGCATCTCGGCGGCGATGCACCGGCGCATCGCCGAGCATCCCGACCCGGAGATCCGCACCGCGTTCGCCGACTCCGTCCGGGAAATGGTGGCCCTGCGGATATCCATGCCGGTCAACGTTCTGGAGGAGGCGTACGGCGAGCCCCGGGAACGGCTGGTCACGGCGGAGGACGCCAACCTGCGCGCCGTGGTAGCGAGCAGCTGGTCCGGGCGCCCGCCCGAGGTGCAGGTGGAGCTGCTCGCCGACCGCGAGCCCTCGGTCCGGGCCGCCGCCACCGAGAGCCCCACTCCCGGGGTACCGCCGCAGTGGCGGGACCGCTGCCTGGCCGACCCGGCCACCCGGACCAACGTGGCGAGGTACCTGCCGATGACCCTCGACCAAGCGGCGCACCTGGTCGCGATCGAGGATCGTGACCTGCGCCGGGCGGTCGCGGCCAATCCACACCTCACGGCGGAGATCGTCGATCTGCTCGTGGAGATCGAGGATCCGGTGGTACGGGTGGGAGTCGCCCACAGCCGCCACCTGGATGCCGCCACCCGGGACCGGTTGTATGCGGATGTGGTGGCGCAGCGGGACGCCGGCAGTACCGAGGCCTGGGTCGCGCTGAGTTGGAACTTTCCCGAACCCGGCTGGCTGCGTGGCGAACCGCTCACCGTTCGGCTGGGCTACCTGGACTGCCCGCAGGTCGCGTTCCGCAAGGTGCTGGCGAGCTGTCCGGACCTGCCACCCGAGGCGTGGCAGAGGCTGGACAACGATTCCAGTGTCGCGGTGCGGCGCATCGCGGCCCGGCGGCCGGAGACTGCGCCCGAGGTGCTGGAGCGACTGGTCCGCGAGAACGGCGACGATTACAACGTACGGCCACTGCTGGTCGAGCATCCGCACTTCCCCCGGCACCGGCTGCGTACCCTCGCCGAGGATCCCAACCCGCACGCGCGGTACGCGGCGTTACAGGACCGCGCGCTACCGCTGGATGCGCTGCGACGGCTGGCCGCCGCACCCGAACCGTGGCTGCGCCGCGCGGTGGCCCGCCACCCGAATGCCGACCCGGCCCTGCTGGACCGGCTGCTCACCGACCGCGGCCCGGAGATCGCCGACGATGCGGCGGGCAATCCGGTGCTGCCGCTGGCCCGGATGTACCGCATCCTGGCCGAGGCTCAACTCTGACCCGCCGCCGACCGGGATGTTGGTTGGTTCAGGCATAAGCAGGGCAAGGCCATGCTCTGCCGCGTCGAGATCGATCACGTCGCGGTTGCGTTCCGCCCGCGATCTCAAGACGGAGGTCGCCAGCTACACCCGGGTAATCGCTATCTCGAACTCGGTCTGCGCTGAGTCCACCAGTCTTGTCATGTCTCTTGTCATGTCGGGAAGATCGCTGGTGACGATGACTGCCCGCAGGGCAATCGCTGTCGCGACAACGATCGCGTCCACAGCATCGGTGGTCTTCGACAGCCCGAGCAGTTCGCCGGCCTGCTTCGCAACCGACTCCTCCGGCGGAAGGACTCGACAACCGCCCAGCAGCCTGGCCAGCCTCGCCTGCGTCCGCCACCCCCGCCAGGCCTGGGTAAGAACAGGCGAAGGAACGATGATGGGTCGGCGTTGCGCCACGGCGGTCGCAAACTCCGCCCAGACCCTGCGGTCTCCCCGATCCGCCGCGACCAATGCGCCCGCGTCGTACACGATCGGGGCCAGGGGCGGAGGCCCGGACCGTCTACGCGGCATCGCTGCTGTGGCGCCGTCGCCTCCTGGTGCTGGCGACTGCGTCCGCCTCTGCCAGGCGCGCTCGGGCCGCCGCCAGTTCGGCATCCGTAAAGGCACCGAATTCGGCCTCGTAGTCGGCGATGGCGGCGAGCGCGGCCTGATGACGCCTGGCTTCATCGGCCGCTTCGGCGAGCCAGGCGGACACCGCCATGCCCCGGTCCCGTGCCATGCGTTCAACGTCGTCCGCCAGGTCCCCAGGCAGGGTGATCGAGAGCTTCTTCGAAGCCACCCGCGGATCCTACCACGATCCTACCGGCAACCTGGCCCACCTTCGCGGCTACGAGCCCACGCCACTCCACCCCTCGCCAGCGGCGGGCTGGGCGAAGCCCCCCTTAAGCCGTCGGCTTGCCGGTGAAAGCCTGGGCGTTGCGGCGTACGAAGTCGATGAAGCGGGTGGGCTTCACGCCGAAGAGCCGGTGGGTCTCCAGACGGATGTGGGACTCCGGCCGGCGGCGTCGTTCGGCGAGCAACTCGGCAGCCACCTGTACGGCCGCCTCCGGCAGGCGTGCTTCCCGTAGTTCCGCTAGCTTCGTCTCCAGTGGAATGTCGACATAGTGGTACGTCGTCCCGGTGACCTCGGAGATCTGGTCGACGATCTCCTTCATCGACAACGCCTCCGGGCCGGTCATCTCGTAGGCCCTGCCTTCGTGACCTGCTGAACGCATCAGCGCGACCGCGACCTTGGCGATGTCCTCGACGTCCACAGGTGACATTCGACTGTCGCCGATGGAGAGTCGAAGCTCTGGGCGGCTCATCTCCACGCCGGTAAGGCTTCCAGGCAGGTAGAGCTGCATGAACTGGCTTGGGCGCAGGTGCGTCCAGGCAAGGCCCGAGCCTTCGAGGTACTCCTCAATCTCCAGGTGCTCCCGGGTGCCCCGGAAACTGCCGGGATCGAAGCCGACACCCGACTCCTTTCCGGAGAACTTCACGATGTGCTCCACCCCGGCCGCCTTCGCCGCGTCGATGAACGTGCACTGAGTCTCCAGCATCTGCTTCCTGGCCGACGAGATCAGCAGGACGCGTCGCACACCGCGCAGCGCCGCCGCCAGCGACTCTGGCCGCAGCATGTCGCCCGCCACCAGCTCGACACCCGGCAGGCCGTCCAGCTGCCGGGCCTGGTCGGCATCCCGGTACAGCGCCCGGACCGGTATGCCCTGCCGGGCGAACTCCCGGACAACCGCTGATCCACTCAGCCCGGTCGCTCCTGTCACCAGAATCATGGCTCCGACAATAGGAGCAGTCACTACAGGAAAGCAAGTAGACGATCCGTCTTTGGTAGTATCGCCGGATGAGCCCGTCCCGCACCTATGGCGACCCGTGTGCCGTGGCTCGCGCGCTCGACGTGGTCGGTGACCGCTGGGCTCTGGTGATCGTCCGGGAGTTGCTGTTCGGCCCCAAGCGATACGGCGACCTGCAGGCTGGCCTGCCCAACGCGAGCCCCACCGTGCTGGCGCAACGCCTGCGCGACCTGGAGGGCAGTGGCGTCGTTGAGCGCCGCAACCTCGGACACCCGGCCCGGGTGTGGGTGTACCAACTCACCGCGTGGGGCCAGGAACTGCAGCCGGTGATCCTCGATCTGGCTCGCTGGGGGCGGCACGCCCCGGCCGCCCAGGGCGGTACGGTCAGCGCCGATTCCCTCGTGCTCGCCCTGCATACACATCTGAATCCCGATCGGCTGGGCGACCTGGACGCGACCTTCTCGATCGACCTCGGCGAGGACGTCTTCGCCGTCCGAGTCGCCAACGGCGAGGTCACCATCCGCCGCGGCAGGCCGGCGACGTCCACCGCCGCCATCACAACCGACTTCGCCACCTTTCGCGCCCTGGTCATCGAGGGCCGACCCGCCAAGGACCTCGGCGACAGCCTGGAACGCACCGGCGACCGGAAGGCGCTTCAGCGACTGCTCGGTGCCCTCGACGGCCACTAGGCATCCCGGTGGCCGCCGGCAACGGGAATCGTCGACTTATCCACAGTGGACGGGTTGGACGGGTTCCGTGGAGGACTTGTGGAAGCCCGCCGGTGCCGGGTCGGGTCGGCCGTACGCTTCGCCGGTGACACCACAGCAGCGGGTACGCCGGATCCGGCTGTGGCTGGCGATCGTGATCGCCGGGCTGGTGGTCAGCGGCGTCACCGCCTTCCCGCTCGAGATCGAGACGCGGTACCTGGCCAGGTCGGTGGCGCCGGTCGCCGGGTACCTGCCCGGCCTCGCCAGCTGGCTGACCAGGGTCCACAATGGACTGGCTGAGACCGGGCGGCGGTACCCGTTCATCGCCTATGGCACCGACTGGCTCGCCTTCGCTCACCTGGTTCTCGCGGTGGCGTTCTGGGGGCCGGTCCGGGATCCGGTCCGCAACGTCTGGGTTGTCCAACTCGGGATCATCGCCTGTGCCGGCGTCATCCCGCTCGCCCTGATCTGCGGCCCGGTGCGGGGCATCCCGTTCGGTTGGACATGCGTCGATATGTCGTTCGGCGTCTTCGGCGTGGTACCCCTGCTGTTGGCGTACCGGCACATCCGGGTCTTGCAGGTCACCGCGAGCCTGGCCGGCGCCCAGGCACTGCCGGCTCACCGCTCGACGTAGCGCGCCAGGTTGGTCAGCGAGGAGGCGAGCCCGGCGGCATGGTCCTGCGCGGAGATGCCGGCCGGTACGTCGTCGGCCCGGATCGCCACCCGGGTACCGCCGTCAGCGGCGGCGAGCTCCCACGTCATCGTCATGGTGCCGGCGAAGGCGGGGTCGTCGGAGACGAAGTCGACCGCCTGCACCACCCGTTGACCCGGGACGAACTCGACGAAGCGCGCCTCCACCACATCAGAGTCCACAGTGGACTTTCCCGGTGCGGCCGAGGCGTCGGCATAGGTGAGCACCATCCGGTAGCCGCCACCCGGGCGGGCGTCGAACCGCTCGAACCTGCCGGTCATCTGGCCGGGTGGCAACCAGGCCAGCAGCGCCTCCGGATCTACCAGCGCCGCGTATACCCGCTCCGGTGGCGCCGCGACCACCCGCGAGTCCGCATCCGTGCGTCCCATCCGTCGCCTCCCTCGCCACCCGATGCCGCACAAAGCCACGGTCAGGCCCGGCCTCAGGCCACCCTACGCCCCCACCCGGCGGCTGTTCGGCCGTCCGTAGGCGTGGGCCTCGATACCCCAGGACGTTATCCAGGTGGGCTCGACCCGGATCAGCATGGAGTCGAAGCCCGGACCCAGCCGCTCGCCGCCCTGGCTATGGATCTCGGCCCGGCCCCGTACCGTCACCCCGCGCGGAGTCCACGGATCAACCGACGCCAGGTCGTCGACGACGTACGCCACCCATGGGTTGTTCTCGATGTTGCGCAGGTACAGCGGCCGCCGGCGGGCCAACTGGTGCCCACCGATCAGGATCGCCGTGCGCTGCTCGTCCAGCCGGAACCCGGTCGGCACCGCGTGCGCCTGGTTCTGCCGGGTCACGGTGGCCAGCCGGCCAAGGCGCTGCCCGGTGAGGTACTCGATCTCCTTGTCGGTGAACAACGGCTCGCTCCTTCGAACTGGATGTTTGGTCGCCCCGCCAACCAACCTAGTTCGAGGCGAAATGGGAGGCGCGGTACGCCTGAGACAGCGGGATCAGGGGTATGTACGATCGGGGCGCTCCGGGCGGCGGGGGTGGCCTACCGCGGGATGCCGCCGGTGCTCTGCTCGCCGTGGGCTTCGTCGCGCAGGACACGCAGGGAAGGATCGCCGTGGCCAGTGAGCAGCAGCCCCCGCCGGATACCGACCGGCCGGCGGGTTCGATCAGCAATCGCGAGGCTGCTCGCGACACCGTGCGGCTGGGCCTGGTGGTCGGCGCCCTCGGGGTGGTCTTCGGTGACATCGGGACCAGTCCCATCTACACCCTGCAGACCCTGTTCAACCCGAGCGACCCGCACCCCATCCCGGTCAGCTCCGCGAACGTGTACGGCGTGGTGTCGTTGGTCTTCTGGTCGGTCATGATCATCGTCATGGTCACTTACGTGCTGCTGGCCATGCGCGCCGACAACCAGGGCGAGGGCGGCATCATGGCGCTGATCACCCTGCTGCGCCGGATGGACGGCCAGCGCGGCCGGCGGGTCG
>JAFMQQ010000337.1 GCA_017354595.1 Micromonosporaceae bacterium | reverse complement strand
GCCCCGGACAGCCGAGCGCGGCCGGGCACCGACCTGGCCGTGCGGCCTGGCACTGACCTCGCGCTGCGGTCTGGTTGCAGTGTTGAACACCTGCCGCACGCCGCGCGCCACGGTAACCCCACCGATCCGCACAGCCGCACGCTGAAGGCCCGGCGCGGTTTCATCCAGGGCTACAACGGCCAGGTCGCCGCCGTCCGTGTCCAAAATGGACGGCGGCTGGTGCTCGCCGCCCAGGTCACCCAGGACGCCGTTGACCTCAACCAGGCGATCCCGATGATGAGTGCGGCGACCAGCAACGCCGACCACGCCGGCCTGGGCACCCCCAGCGGGTTCGTACTGGACGCCGGCTACTTCTGCGAGGACAACCTCACCGCCTCCGGCCCGGACCGGCTCATCGCCTCCACCAAGAACCACACCCGCATCGCCGACCTGCGCGCCAACGGCTACGCCACCGGCGACCCACCACCCGACGCCACCCCCGCCCAGGCGATGCGCCACCGGCTCAGAACCAGGGACGGAGCCAACACCTACGCCCAACGCGCACCCACCGTGGAACCCGTCTTCGGCGAGATCAAGCACGGCCGAGGCTTCACCACCTTCCATCGCCGCGGACTGACCGCCGTGGACAGCGAATGGAAACTCATCCATGCCACCGGCAACCTCCGCGTTCTGCACCGCCACACCCGAACCCCGCGCACGCCCCCCAACGACACCAAGTGACAACCACCACCCCCGCCGAACCTGCCCCACAACGCCGCCGGGGCACACAGCCGGCAACACGCCGCCAAGATCCCCTACTCACCGCGAGGTCTCCCAACCACGCCGATTCCCCGACAGCCTCCATAGCCCGGAAAATGTTCCAAGATCTTCGCTTGCTGGCGGGTCGGGGCGGGCGCTCTGTCGTGCATGATCCCGCAGCCGGCGCATGCCGGCCAACCAGCGGTCCCGATCGGCTGCGCGGCGGCGCTCGTACTCGGTGACCTCCGGGTGCGGCAGGACCAGGAACCGGCCCTGCGCCAATGCGGCGACGACGGCGTCGGCGACCTGTTCCGGTTCGAGTACCGGCCCGGTGGCGAGGACCGCCGCGCCGGCCGGGGTGGCGTCCAGCATCGCGGTACGCACCACCTGCGGGCAGAGGCAGGAGAAGCCGACCGGCCCGCCGCCGTACTCGATCGCGAGCCATTCGGCGAGCGCGACGGTCGCATGCTTGGTGACCGAGTAGGCGGCGGTGTCGGTGGCTGTGAGCAGTCCGGCGGCGGATGCGGTGAGCATCAGGTGGCCCTGTTCGCGGGCGAGCATCCGGGGCAGCACATGCCGGGCGGCGTACAGGTGGGCCAACCCGTGCACCCGCCAGCAACGGTCCCAGTCCTGGTTGGTCCCGAGCCCGCCGCCGGGCAGCACACCGGCGTTGGAGCACCACAGGTCGATCGGCCCGACCTCGACCTCGATCCGCTCGACGAGTTCAGCGAGCGCATCCTCCTCGGTGACATCCAACCGGTACCCGCTGCCACCGGGCAGGTCGGCGGCGACATCGCCGGCCGCGGCGCCGTCCAGGTCGAGTACCACCACATGCCGGGCGCCCTCGGCGGCGAACCGCTGCGCCAGCGCCCGCCCGATCCCACTGGCACCCCCGGTCACCACGGCCACCGCGTCCCGTACCGAGGTCAGCATGGCCCGCCCCCTACTCGCCGGTAACACCTGACTGCACTGTACGACCGCCCACCGGGGGCCGCTTACCGAGTTGCGGTTTTTTCGAATATGCGTAGCCTGGACGCATGTCCAGCGCACTTCGCGAACGGACCGTTCTCCCGCCGGAGCCGGGACCGACGCGGGCCCGACTGATCGGTCCGGACGGAGCACAGACCGACATCCCCGATGAGGTGTACGAGGTGCTGCGGGACGTCGTGGTCGCGCTGTCGCAGGGTGTGGCGATCTCGATCGCGCCGCACAACACGATGCTGACGACACAGGAAGCGGCGGAGTTGCTCAATGTCTCCCGGCCGACGCTGGTACGGCTGCTGACCGACGGCGAGATCCCGTACACCATGCGGGGAAGGCACCGCCGGGTCACGCTTCGCGACATCCTGGACTACCAGGAGCGGACCCGCAAGGAGCGGGGCCAGACGCTGGACCAGATGGCGACCGATGCCGAAGACTCCGGCCTCTACGACGCGACATCGACACCAAAGCCGACCAGGTGAGCGGGGACCGCTGTGGCCTTCCCCGCCTTGCTCGACACCTGTGTGCTCTACCCCGCGTATCTGTGCGATACGTTGCTGCGGCTCGCCGAGGCGTCCACGTACCGTCCACTGTGGTCGATGGACATCATGACCGAACTGCGTCGCAACGTGATCGAGGCCGGTATCCCAGCCGAACTGGTAGACCGCCGCATCGCACATATGACCCGCGCCTTCCCAAGATGCCATGGTCACCGGCTACGAGTCGCTGATCGACGGAATGGCGAACGACCCTAAGGACCGCCACGTGCTCGCCGCAGCCGTGCGGGCCAACGCCGAAGTCATCGTGACCTACAACCTGCGCGACTTTCCGGAGCCTGCACTCAAGCCGTACGACATCCTCGCCGTACACCCCGACGACTTTCTGCTGGACCAACTTGACCTCTACGCCGGATTGACCGTCGCGGTTATCGAGCAGCAGGCGGCTTCCTACCGGCGGGAACCCACCACGGTTGCCGGGCTGCTGCCGCTGCTCGAACGTGCCGGACTCCCCCGCTTCACAGCCGAATTCCGTCGCCACATCAGGTAGGCGGACCAACCGTCCGGCCAACAACGCGCTCGTGGCGCTGCGGTGGCAGGATCTCGGCATGGTCATCATCGAGGTTGTGCTCGGCGACATTACAAGGGAACGGGTCGATGCGATTGTGACCGCGGCGAACGAGTCACTGCTCGGCGGTGGCGGTGTCGATGGTGCCATCCACCGCGCGGCCGGGCCGCGTCTTTCCCAGGCCGGCGCAGCGATTGGTCCGTGTGAGCCCGGCAACGCGATGGCCACTGCCGCCTTCGATCTCGACCCGCCGGTACGGCACATCATCCACGCAGTGGGCCCGGTCTGGGAAGGCGGCGGGTACGGCGAGGCCGAGATCCTCGCCTCCTGCTACCGGCAGAGCCTGGCGGTCGCCGACGAGCTCGGCGCGCGTACCGTCGCCTTCCCCGCGATCGCCACCGGCGTGTACGGCTACCCACCGGACCAGGCGGCCCGGATCGCCGTCGCGGCGATCAGGTCGACACCGACCAGGGTCGAGCGGGTGCGGCTGGTCGCCTTCGATGACGACACGTACCACCACCTGCGGCGCGCGTGGGATGAGCTCACGGCTTCGGCAGAGGGGTGACCCTTCCCGTGCCGCGGGCCGCGTCGGCCGCGGCGAGGATCGCCACCACCTCGGCACCGAAGCGGATGTCGCAGGCGTGTGGCTCGCCGGTGGCGACCGCGGTCACCAGCGCCTGCACCGCGCTGCGATAGGCGGTGACCGGGTCCACATCGGAGTGTGGTACCGGCGCCAGGCCGGCCGTACCGTGGAAGACGATCTCGTACTGGGTGGCCGGCGGCGGCATGTGTATCGACAGCGCCACGCTGCTCACCGCGCCCGACCGGTGCCGCATGGTGGTGTACACCGTCTGATCTGGACCGTCCATGGCGGTGACCTCGTCGACCGGCCCGAGCACCGGGAGGATCTGGGACAGCGCGTGCGGGCCCACGTCCCAGAGCCCGCCGCGCTCGTGCCGCCAGGGTGAGGCGCCGAACGGGTTCCCCGGGGTGAGGATGCTGCCGAAGTGGACCGCGCGGGCGCCGGTCCAGCCGTCGGCCGTTGCGGCACCGGCGAGGAACGCGTCGACGTTGGGCGCGAACCGGTGGGTGAAGAAGACCACCGAGGCGACCCCGGCCGCCTGCGCCGCGTCGACCAGCGCGGTGGCCGTCGGTACCTCGAGCGCGATCGGCTTCTCCAGCAGCAGGTGTTTCCCGGCACCAGCAGCGGCCAGGGCCAGCGGCGCCTGTACGTCGGGTGGCACCGAGAACGCGACCGCGTCCACGGCCTCGAAGAGCTGCTCCGGCGTGGGGTACGCGGGAACCCCGTACCGGGCGGCGAGCGCGCCGGCCTTGGCGGGATCCCGGCCCCAGACCCCAGCCAGCTGGGCGTCCGGATGCTCGGCCAGCCCCGCCGCGTGGATCTCCGCCGCCCAGAATCCGGTACCGACCAAGCCAAAGCGCATTCAGTGAGCCTACGGTGACCGGACCGCTGGCGGGCGCCCGGTAGGCTCGCCCGCATGCGCCAGCCCGCCGAGAGCCGGTCAAGCCTGCGCCGGTCCAACCCCTGCCGGTCAGCCCTGTGCCTTACCGCGGCCGCCGCCCTGCTCGCTCTGGTCGCCGCATGCAACAGCCGGCCGCCCGCGCCGCCACCCGCGCCACCGGAC
>JAFMQQ010000336.1 GCA_017354595.1 Micromonosporaceae bacterium | reverse complement strand
GCGAGACCCGCCGCGACCCGCTCGGTCTCCGGCACAGCAGCCGCCGGTACCCGCTTCATCGCGTGCATCTCCCCTCGGCCTACACCGTTGTAGGCCTCCAACCCACCCTAGATCGTGACACCACCCACGCCGTCAGGTACGGGGCAGCAGCCGGGCAGGGTGGTGCGACACAATGGCGCGATGCCCCGAAATAGCCGGCTGGGCGCCCCGGGAGGGCACGCCGGGTCTGGATTGACCGCGGTGCTGGCCATGGCCGGCCTCCTGCTCGGTAGCCTCACTGCCTGCTCTGGCCAGGAGGGCCCGGAGAACTCGATCACGGCATTCCTCACCGGCTGGACTCAGGGCCAGTTCGACCCGAACCTGCAGATCATCGACGCGAACGGTGGGCCGGTCTCCGGTACCGAGGTCGCGGCTGCGATCAAGACGCTGGAAGGCGGCCTGGCGCCGCGCAAGCCGAAGCTCACCCCGGAGAAGGCGAAGGTCAGCAAGGACCAGGCGACCGTGGCCATCGACGTCTCGTGGCAGATCGCGGATGGCGCGACCTGGAGCTACCAGAGCAGCATGCCGCTGCAGCTGAAGGAGAAGAAGTGGCGGCCGGTCTGGTCGCCCAGCGTGGTCCAGCCGGACCTCAAGGACGGCGACAAGATCTCGGTACGGTCGACGCCGGCGACCCGCGGCGACATCCTGGACGGCAAGGGCGCGCCGATCGTCTCGCAACAGCCGGTGGTCTACATCGGCGTGCAGCCCAACGCGGTCACCGACGTGAACGCATTGGTGGCGGCGCTGGACCGGGCGTTCAAGTCGATCGGCAAGCAGGTCGGCCTGACCGACCTGCCGAGCCGGATCCAGCAGGCGGGCCCGACCAGCTTCGTCGATATCGTGGTGCTGCGGGACAGCGACTACCAGCAGATCCGCGCGCAGATCCACCCGCTGCCCGGGATGCGCTTCCGCACCGGCACGCTGCCGCTGGCGCCCACCACCACCTTCGCCCGGGCGGTACTGGGCAGCGTCGGCGCGGTCACCAAGGAGCGGATGGACGCGCACCCCGGCAAGTACGTCGCGAGCGACCAGGTCGGCTTCGGTGGCCTGCAGGAGCAGTACGACGACCGGCTGCGCGGCAAGCCCGGCATCTCCGTGGTGATCCCCGGCGCGCAGGGTGAGGCGGACAAGTTCCTGTACCAGGTGAAGCCCACCAACGGGCAGACGGTACAGACGAGCCTGGATGTACGGACCCAGAACGCGGCCGAGAAGGCGCTGGCGGGCGAGCCGAAACGGGCCGCGATCGTGGCGATACGGATCAGCGACGGCGCCATCCTGGCGCTGGCGAACGGGCCGGGCGCGGCGCCGCTGGACCTCGCGCTCTCGGCGCGGGTACCGCCCGGCTCGACCTTCAAGACGGTCACCGCGACCAGCCTGCTGGATGCCGGCAAGATAACGGTGAACACGCCGGTGCAGTGCTCGCAGACGCTGGTCGTCAACGGGTACACCATCCACAACTCCGACGGCGAACAACTCGGCACCTTCCCGCTGCACATCGACTTCGCCCACTCCTGCAACACCGCCTTCGCCCGGCTGGCACCGCAGTTGGGGCCGACCGGCCTGCGCGACACCGGTACCCAACTGGGTCTCGGCGTGGCCTGGGATCTCGGCCTCTCCGCCTTCAGCGGGTCGGTCTCCGCCAACGGTGACGCCACCGAGCAGGCCGCGGCCGCCTTCGGGCAGGGCCGGACGGTGGTCTCCCCGGTGGCGATGGCCGCCCTGGCGGCGGCGGTATCGCGCGGCCAGTGGAAGCAGCCGCGGCTGGTGCTCGACCCGGCACCGGCGAACCCGGCACCGGATCAGCCGGCGCTGAAGCCGGCCACGGTCGCGGCGCTGAAGCAGATGATGCGCGAGGTGGTGACCGGGGGTACGGCCACCAAGGTGAAGAGCGTTCCCGGCGCGCCGATCTACGGCAAGACCGGGACGGCGGAGTACGACAACAACCCGGCCCACACCCACTCCTGGTTCATCGGCTTCCGCGGCGACATCGCCTTCGCCGTCTTCGTGGAGAACGGCGGATTGAGCAGCACCAAGGCCGTACCGATCGCGGGCGCATTCTTCCGTAACCTCGGCTAGTAGTGGTCCAGACACGGCTCGCGGCCGAGTTCGCGCTGACCCGAACCTCGGCTAGCGTGCTGCCATGGACGACGCTTTCGCTGCGATGATCACCGAGGCACTCGCCGGTGGATTCCGGCAGCCACGGCGGGGCGGGTGGAGCGCGGAGCGGATCGTCGCGCACGTGGCCCGCAACCAGGAGGAGCTGATCGGCGTCGCCGAGGCGGCGCTGCGCGGTGAGACGGCGGAGTACGGCCACGAAGCCGCCACCGACCCGGCCGACCTGGACCGGTACGTGGACCGCTACGGCGGCGGCTTACGCGGCCTGGCCGACCGGCTGGCGGAGACGGTGGTGGCGTTGCGGACGCTCTGCGACGGAGCGGGCCTGCAGCACCTGCTCCGGCACGAGGAGGACGTGCACGGCCCGGAACACCTGGCCGAACTGCTCGCCCTCAGGCCGAGTCCGAAGCGGAGCGGCCGACCGGGTCGGGCCCCCTCATCGGATCAGCCCTGATCATCGGGTCGGCCCCGGTACGTTGGCTGGGCATCAGTACCGCCACCGGCCGGCCGGCCGGCTCCGGCTCCGGCTCGACCAGCGGTCCCAGGCCGGCCAGCAGCGCCTCGACCAGCTCCCGGCCGTACCCGCCCTCGGGGTCGTAGTCCGGATCGAAGACGGTCACCTCCAGGCCGAGGCAGTCCTCGGTCGCGACGAGTCCCGCGATGAGCAACTCGAGCTCGGCGTAGGCGATACCGCCCTCGTCCGGCGCGTCCACCGCCGGCATCACGGCCGGGTCGAGGACATCCACGTCGAGGTGTACCCAGTAGCCCATGCATTCGGAGAGCTGCTCCCGCGCCCACTGCGCGGTGCGCCCGGCGCCCTCCCCGCGCAGCTGCGGCACCGCCCGGAACGCCACGCCGGCGGCCTGCAGGTCCAGCCGGTACTCGTCCTGCGCCCGGATGCCGAGCAGCACCACATGCTCATCCCTGACGTACGGGCGCAGCCCCTCCATGTCGGTGAGGTCGGGCTGCCCGCGTCCGGTGGCCAGCGCCAGGCTCTCGCCGCCCGCGGCGCCGACGTAGGAGGCGTTGCCCGGATGCCGGAAGTCGGAGTGTCCGTCGATGTAGACCAGGCCGTACGGCAGCTCATCCCGTACCGCCATCCGGCGCACCGCCAGCGCCGAGCCGAGCAGTACCGAGCAGTCCCCACCGAGCACCAACGGGAACTCACCCGCGTCGATGGTCGTACCGATCCGGTCGGCGAGCCGGCGCGAGTACCAGGCGATCGCGTCGGCCTGGCAGACCCCGTCACCGGGCTGCCAGTCGCCCGGATCGTACCGGGGTGGGGTGACGCAACCGGCGTCCCGGGCGCCCAACCGCCCCAGCAGGCCGTGATCGCGCAGCGCGCCCGGCGCCTTGGCGCAGCCCGGCGTAGAGCTGGGCGTGGGCGGCCGCAACCCGAGGTTGGTCGGGGCGTCCAGGACGGCGATCGGGCGCATGGCGCAGTCTAGAAAATCGCACTGGCCAGCGCGCGGCGAGCGGCGGCCACAGCCGGGTCGTCCGGACCGGCGACAGTGAACAGCGAGACCAGGTGCTCCCGGACCCGGTCGCGGTCGGCGCCCGCGGTACGCCGGACCAGCTGGACCAGCCGGTCGTACGCCTTGGCCGCCTCACCGGCGAGCACCTCGACATCGGCGGCGAGCAGCTGCGCGTCGACCGAGTCGGGCGAGTCGGCCGCCGCCGCGAGCGCCCGCTGCGGGTTGCTGCCCTGTACCCGGCGCAGCAACCCGACCTGGGCCAGCCCGGCCTCGGCCGCGGTGTTGGCAGGCGACTCACCGAGGATCTTCTTGTACGCCTGCTCGGCCGCATCCAGGTCGCCGTTCATCAGCGCGTCATCGGCGGCGACCAGGCGCGGGTCCTCGGGCGCCTCGACCTCGACCCCGCCGGCCCGGCATACCGCGTCGATCCACTGGCGCAGCTGGCTCTCCGACACCACTCCGGTGAACGCGTCGACCGGCTGGCCGCCCACGACCGCGTAGACCATCGGGATGGTCTGTACCCGGAACATCTGGGCCAGTCGCTGGTTGCTGTCCACGTCGACCTTGGCCAGTACCCAGGCCCCGTTGCCCTCGATCGCCAGCTTCTCCAGCACCGGCGAGAGCTGCTTGCACGGGCCGCACCACTCGGCCCAGAAGTCGATGACCACCGGAGTGGACAGCGACCGCTCCAGCACCTCGGTCTGGAAGGTCGCCTCGGTCACGTCGATGATCGTGACACCGCCGGCGGCTGGTGGCCGGGGCGGCGCCTGCGATGGCGGGGGTTGGGCCGGGGCGCCGGACCCG
>JAFMQQ010000335.1 GCA_017354595.1 Micromonosporaceae bacterium | reverse complement strand
TCGGCGGCGCGCTGGCCGATGGTACCGATGAGGTGACCGTAGGTAGCTCGGATCACGGCCGGTGGGGTGTGGCCGATCCGCATCGCGAAGACCGTCTCCGGGACGCCTGCTTCCAGCTGGAGCGAGATGTTGGTGTGCCGCAGGTCGGGCTGGTGACCAGGGCGGGACAGCCGGTGGTCGGCGGCACCCAGCGGGCGTACCTGGTCCTCGTCAGCGGCGTTGCCCAGCCCGGTCAGGGTGCGACTGCGGCCAGCTGCGAGCGGTGGGCGGCGGTACGGGCCGGAGGTCGTGGCGGATCTGCTGTCCGGGAGGGCCGAGCAGCCGCAGGAATCCATCGAGTACGGCGGCCGGTCCGCCGGTGGCGCGGTGGGTTCCGGGTGGAAGGGCGCCGGTTGACGAACGGGACCCGGTCGATCAGGCGTCTAGCACCAGCAGGTGTCCACTGTGGATAGCAAGTTACGACTTACCGATCCTGGCCGTGCCGGCGATCACCACAGCCGTGGCTGCCTGGTGACCGCGCGCAACGGTGGTAGCGCAATTGGCCGCCGGCAGGCGGCATGGGTTGCACAGGCAGGGATCTGGCCACCACACCCCTCGTCGGATCTTACCAACCGGTGATTCGTCGCCGACCGGCCAGACACCCTATCGGTAGTGCGAGGGTTGGGACCGCTACCTCGACCGCCGGTGCGTGTTGACCGACCGTGTTGCTCGGTGAGAGCCTCGATCGGCTACCCATTCGTTTGTCAGAAGGGAACGAAGCGTGCCCGTCATCAGCAGATTCCGGCTGACTCGGCCATCGATCGGTGCGGCGATGCTCGTGGTCGCAGGTTTGGTCCTCAGCGGCCTGAGTGGCGCGGTACCGGCCTCGGCCGCCACAGTGCCGACAGCCCATCGCATCACTGTCCACCCGCAGATCGACCCGGCCGGCGCGAAGGCGCCGAACGCCACCTTTAGCTGCCAGAACCGTCCGATGGACGGCTCGCAGGGACCGCGCTGCTACCAGGCAGCGCAGATCCAGACCGCGTACAACATCACCCCGCTGCTCAACCGCGGCATCAACGGCGCCGGGCGCACGATCGTCATCGTCGACGCCTTCGGCAGCCCTACGATCGGCTCCGACCTGCAGACCTTCGACGCGGCGATGGGGTTGGCCGACCCGTCGTTCACGGTGATCACGCCGGCGGGTTCGCCGCCACCGTTCGACGTCAACGACCCCAATCAGTTCGGTTGGTCGGTGGAGACGACGCTGGACGTCGAGTGGGCGCACGTAACCGCACCCGGTGCGAACATCGTGCTCGCCGTGGCGGCGAGCAACAACGACTCCGACATCCTCAACACGACCAGGTACGTGGTCGACCACAACATTGGTGACGTCATCTCGCAGAGCTTCGGCGAGGCCGAGGCGTGCATGGACCCGACGCTACTCAGCCAGCAGCACGCGCTGTTCGCGAAAGCGGTCCGCAAGGGAATCACGCTGTTCGCTTCGTCGGGTGACAGCGGCGCCTCGCAGCCAAGCTGCGACCCGAACAGCACGGCAGCGCTGTTTGCCGCGAGCACCCCGGCCTCGGACCCGAACGTGACCGGCGTTGGCGGCACCACCCTCACGGCCGACCCCAGCACGGGTGCCTACCAGAGCGAGACGGCGTGGACCGAACCCTTCGGCTGCAACCCGCCGGCGATCGCGGCCACCGACGTCAACTGCAGCGGTGGCGGGTTCAGCAGGCTCTACCCGCGGCCGGCCTACCAGGCCTCGGCGCAGAGGAGCCGTGCCCGAGGCGTCCCGGATGTCGCCTACAACGCAGGTCTCGCCGGCGGCGTGCTGATCTTCAGCGCGACGCTCAACGTAGGTGAAGGGCTCCCACCCGACCAGCTGGTCTTCTTCATCATCGGCGGTACCAGCGCCGGCTCGCCACAGTGGGCCGGTCTGGCCGCAGACGCCGACCAGCTCGGCAGGCACCGGATGGGCAACATCAACCCCGCGCTGTACTCAATCGCACAGGCAAGAGGCCGCTACTCCGTGGCCCTGCATGACATCACCATCGGCAGCAACGACGTCGCCGAGATCGGCGGCGGCTTCAACGCCGGCCCCCGTTGGGATCCGGTCACCGGACTCGGCACCCCGAACACGGCAGCACTCCTGCCCCTGCTCGTAAAGCACAACTAGCACCAATGCAGGTGAGTTAAGGCTTCGGGTTCGTTCAGGAGAGGTGTTGATGCGGGCATAGGCAGCGGGACCCGGTAGGGAGGTTTGTCCCGCCAAGGCACGCCTCGCTATGGGAGTCCCGCTGTCTACCGAGACGGTCGTTACCGGCAAGGGTCAGGGTCGCGTCCGGGGCTCTGCGCCTGGGCATCTGGGCGAGTTGACCCAGCAGGCGCCGTTCGAGATGGTCGATGCGGTGCTGGTCGAGACCGGTACCGGCGCAGCAGCGGGTGCGTCAGCCGCGTCGCGGATGGCGGGACAAACAGCGGCGCGCCGTACGCCCGTCAACCGAACATCGAGCGCCGCCTCAATCGTCGGCCAGACGTCCGGGTACCAGCGGTCCCGTGACACGCCAGAGACCGGGCGCGTCACGGGACCACCCGCCGGGCGGCGTTAGTTCGCTGTGGACGATCGGACCCCGGCCGTGGCAGGTGCCGCCGGTGCGGCCGCCGTTCTGGTGATGGTGTTGCCGCCACCCGTGATCGGGAGCCCGCCGGTCGGTGCGTACATCGCCAGGTCGAAAGTGGAGCCCGTGGGTGCGTTGGCGACTGGGAGAACCGGGTAGGCGTTGCCGCCGGCGAGCACGGAGGTGGAGATGTAGTCGCCGAACATCCGGCCCTGCGATGTGTTGGGTATCCAGGACAGGCTCATCGGTCCGGCCAACTGGGTGGGTGCGCTCCAGCTGGCACCACCGTTGACCGAGGAGATGAAGCCGGCCTCCAGCTGGCAGGTGGCCGCCGTGCATGACGAGGTCGGGTAGAAGTAGTACGTCAACCCGACCCGCGCCGTGGCGCCGGAGGTGGACCGGTCCACCCCGATACCCGGGATGAAGTGGTCCACTGTGGACGACGTGGTGTCGATGGGTACCCGTACCGGCGCAGCCCAGGTCGTCTCGCTGGTCGACTTGGCGACGACGATGTCGTTGCTGGAACCGCCGGACCGGAACCGGCTGTCGGCCCAGGCGACATAGACGGTACCGGCGCCGTCCACCTCGGCTGAGGGCAGCGCCTCCTCGCGCAGCCCGCCGGCCACGGTGTGGTGGCTGACCGAGGCGATCAGCGCGGTGGATCCCCAGGAGGTGCCGCCATTGGTGGACCGGAAGAAGCGGATCGTGTCGGCCAGCGACAGGTACGGCACGATGACATCGCCGTTGGCCAGCACCACGGGCTGGCCGCCCAACCCGGCGCGCTGCAACCCGCTGGGCGCCAGCGCCGCACCCCAGGTTGCGCCGCCGTCGGTGGAGGTACGCATCCGCAGCGAGTCGCCGGAGCCGGCGATGTCGTACTCGGTGTAGCAGTTGCCGTAGTGCGGGCTGGTCGCGGTGTCGTCGCAGACGATCCAGTTCTTGTCGTTGTCACCGGTCGCGGTGGTGACCGGGTTGCCCCAGGTCAGGCCACCGTCGGTGGAGCGGCTGGTGAGCACCACAACCGACGATCCGTTGATGCCGATAGTCGAGATCAGCCAAACGTTGTGCCGGGCGTCGTACGCAACCGAGGCGTCGCTGACCTGACCGAAGCTGCCGCCGGCGTTGCCGGTGATGCCGGGCAGGTACCCGTGGCTCCAGGTGGCACCGCCATCGGTGGAGGTGGCCCAGCCGATGTTGGAGGCACCACCGCCGGAGACCCGACCCACCTGGAACGCGGCGACGATCGTCGAGCCGAACGCGAATGTGTCCGGCTCGACCTCGGTGTTGTGCTGCGCCTGCGCATCGGTGTAGATGTCGTGACTGACCTGGGTCAACGCAACGTTGGCGGTGGCGGCCTGCGAAGCGAAGAACAGGGCCGCGGCGGCCGGGGCGACCAGGGTGGCGACCCGCAGGGTTCTCCGGCGGGCGGTACGGCTGGGTGGCTGCATGGTGACATGACCTTCCGGGTATCGGTGTCGATGAATGCGGAGTGTACCTGTAGATGGTGATCGATTGGACCCGTGCCACCCAGCCGATCTCCGGAACTGTCCACTATGGAGTCCACTGCGGCATCGGCTGGCCGCCACTTCTCAGGCGCGACCCGGGGACTGACGGCAGGTACAGCCGGGTACACCGGCCCTTGCTCCCGGCCGACGGCGGTACGCGTTCACCACCCTGCCACCCGGCCCGGCGACAGTCGGGTTCACCGCTCCCCACGGCCGCTACCGCCGCTCGGGAAGCCGTTCGGCGAGGGTATCGCGGAGGTCGTCGGGCAACCCATCGATCTCGATCAGCTCGGGCAGCAGCTCCGGTTCGGTCATGTACGCCCGGAACGC
>JAFMQQ010000334.1 GCA_017354595.1 Micromonosporaceae bacterium | reverse complement strand
CCACCGGCGAGGAGCAGCGGCTGGTCGGGCACCTCGGCCCGGACCTGCTCGGCGCCGACTGGGACGCCGGTGAGGCGGTGCGCCGGCTGGCCGGCCATCCTGACTCGACGATCGCCGAGGCCCTGCTCGACCAGACCAGCCTCGCCGGCATCGGCAACATGTACAAGTGCGAGATCCTGTTCCTGCGCGGCATCTCACCCTGGGCCAAGGTGTCCACAGTGGACGACCTGCCGGCCGCGGTGGCGCTCGGGTACGAGTTGATACACGCCAACCGCGGCCGCTGGACCCAGAGCACCACCGGATCGCTCCACAGAGGACAGACATTCTTCGTGTACGGGCGCCGCGGGCAACCCTGCCGGCGCTGTGGCACCCCGGTGCGCAAGGCGGACCTGGGCGAGCGGGTCACCTACTGGTGCCCGCGGTGCCAACCGGGCGAGCGCCAACCTGGCGGCTGACCCGGACCCGGCGGGCAGGCAGAATGCCGCGCATGGGCGTGTTGCATGAGATCCGGACGACCGACTACCACACCGCGGGTGAGCCGTTCCGGATCGTGACGAGCGAGCTGCCCGCGATCCCCGGCGCCACGGTACGCGACCGGCGCGAGTCGGCACGTAATGACGCCGAGGTCGATCTGGTCCGCCGCCTGTTGTGCCACGAGCCGCGCGGCCACGCCGACATGTACGGCTGCTTCCTGGTACCGCCGGATGACGGCGGTGCCCACCTCGGCGCGCTCTTCTGGCACAAGGACGGCTTCTCCACCGCGTGCGGGCACGGCACCATCGCGCTCGGCGCCTGGGCGGTAGAGTCCGGCCGGGTACCCGCACCGCCGGATGGGGACACCGAGGTGGTGATCGATGTGCCCTCCGGCCGGGTCACCGCCCGGGTGTCCCGTCGCGCCGGCCTGGTGGATCGGGTCACCTTCCGCAACGTCGCCAGCTACGTCCTCGCGCGCGAGGTGACGGTACGCACCACCCGGGGTCCGGTCCGGGTGGACCTCGGCTACGGCGGGGCAATCTACGCCAGCCTGCCGGCGGCGAGCGTCGGGCTGGCGGTCACGCCCGAGCACTACCCCGAGCTGATCGCGGTGGGGCGGGAGGTGAAGCGGGTACTGGACGGCACCCAGATCGCCCGGCACCCGACCGACCCGCGGCTGTCCGGCGTGTACGGCACCATCCTCTACGAGGACCTCGGCACCGTGCCGGCCGGCGGCGCGGGGCCGGCCGGCGGCGCCGGGGCGGGCAGCCGGCACCAGCGCAGCGTCACAATCTTCGCCGATGGCGAGGTGGACCGGTCGCCGTGCGGCTCCGGTACCTGCGCCCGGCTGGCGCTGCTGGTCGCCGAGGGCAGCCTGGGCGACGGCGAGGAACTCACCCACGACTCCATCATCGGTACCCGGTTCCTGGCCCGGGTGGCCGGTCAGACCACAGTGGACGGTCGGCCGGCGGTGGTACCCGAGGTGGAGGGCAGCGCGTACCGCACCGGCGAACATACGTTCCTGCTCGACGAGCGCGACCCGCTGGGCACCGGCTTCGTCCTGCGCTAGCCCGGGCTACTCCACCACCTCGCGCCGGCGCAGCCGTACCTCCTCAACGTCCAGATTGGACTGGAGCTGGCGCAGCACCGTGTCGTCGATACGCCGCTCGTCGCGCAGCCGCACCACCGTGGCCCGCTTACGGGCCAGCATCTCCAGCCGCAGCGCGGCGTAGTCCGTCTCGTGGCGTACGTCGTGGTCGTCCTCGAGGCCGGCCGGGTCCTCCAGCATCCGCAGCCGGGTCAGGTACTCCATCCGGGTGCGCTCGACGACGTGGTCGTCGGTACCCAACCGGGCGGCGATCTCGGGCAGTGCGGCGAGCGCCTCTTCGGCCGCCACCCGGTTGGCCAGCGCCCGCTCTTCGTCCACTGTGGTATCGGCTGGCAGCCGGGCCCAGTGCACCACCGACGGCAAGACCAGGCCCTGGATCAGAGTCACCAGGATCACGCCGGTGGTGATGAAGACGATCACGTCGCGGCCCGGGAACGGCGCGCCGTTGTGCAGTGTCTGGGGTACCGCCAGCGCGGCCGCGAGCGAGACCGCGCCGCGGAAACCGGAGAAGGCACTGACCAGCCGGAACCGGGCGCCGACCCGGCGGGTGCGCTGCACCGGGCGCCGGTCGATCAGCCGGATCAGGTACGGCGTGGTGAAGTTCCATGCGAAGCGGGTACCGATGACCACCGCCGATACCACGACCGTTGCGGCGAGCGCGGCAGCCACCGACATGCCCCGCAGCCCCCGGACCGACTCCTGCGCCTGGAGGCCGATCAGCACGAAGAGCGAACCGTTGAGCAGGAAAACGGTCAGTCCCCAGAATGCCCGCGCCTGCTGCCGGGTGTCCGCCCGCACCAGGCGTGGCCCGACCCGGGACAGCGCCAGCCCGCAGACCACCACCGCGAGCACACCGGAGGCGTGCGCCAGCGCGGCGAGCAGGAAGGCCACGAACGGCGTCACGACGCTGACCACGTTCTCCAGCAACGGATCGTCGAGCCGGCGCCGCGCCTGTACCGCGAGCCACGCGGTGACCAGCCCGGCCGCGGCACCGCCCGCGTACGCCAGCAGGAACAGCACGGTGACGTGCGGCGTGGAGAGCTTCTGGTCGCCGACCGTGATACCGACGGCGAGGCCGTAGATGACCAGCGCCGTGCCGTCGTTGACCAGACTCTCCGCGCGCAGCACGGTGACCAGCCGGCGCGGCAGCAACCGGGCGATCACACCGACCGCGGTGGCATCCGTCGGTGCCACGGCGGCGCCGAGTATCCAGGCCGGCCCCCAACCCAGCCCCATCGCATGCGCCACCGCCGCGACCGCCGCCGCGGTGCCGGTCACCAGCAGCGTGCTGAGCAGCACGATGACCCGCAGGTTGGAGCGGATCTCGCGGAGCGAGGTGTTCAGGCTCTCCCAGTAGAGCAGGGCCGGAAGGAACAGCAGCAGCACCGCCTCCGGCGGCAGGCTCACCCCGCGCAGCGCCGGCACGAATCCGGCGAGGATGCCGAAGACGAGCAGCAGTACCGGCGGCGCGATGCGCAGCCGGCGCGCGGCGACGGTACAGCCGAGTAGCGCCACGCCGAGCACGACGGCGAGCTCAAGGCCGAGCAGCGCGACCTCCCCGGATCAGGGGGACGGCTTGGGACAGCTGACCTTCGGGTTGGCGCCGGCGTAGTTCAGCGGGCCGGCCACGATGGTCACCGCGATCGTACTCGCCCTGGCGCAGTTGGTCGCCGATGCGTCGTAGTACCCTCGTTGGCCGGCCGCGACCGCGCCGATGACCAGCCAGATCGCGAGGATCGCACCGCCGATCGAACCTCCTCGCATGCTCGCCTCCTGAGATCGGGGAAGGCAACGGATACCCCAATGTGGAGGGTCGCCAAACTGCCCCGCGGTCACGCGGCCGGGGTGGCTGGCCGCTGGATCGCCGCGGTACGCAACTCGGAGAGGCCGACCGCGACGCCGCGCAGCATGTCGGTCGCCTCGGTCAGCTGGGCGACCGCGGTCAGCCCGGCCACGGTGGTGCTGTCCTCGGCAACGTAGCCCGCGGCCGCGGCGACCAGCTTCTCGTACGCCACCACGCCCTCGTTGAAGTGGCCCAGCAGGTTCTTGTGCGCCTGGGTGAGGATGCTGTCCCGGGGCGCGAGCAGCAGCCCGCGCTCCACCGCGGCGGTACGCTCACCCAGCTCGCGCAGTGCCCGCTCGGCGACGTTCGCCTCCAGGATCGCCGACTCGGCCGGACCACCGAGCCGGCCGGCGAACCCGGCGAGCGTCTGCGCCGCCTGGTCGAGGCGGCTCCACCCGGGTACCACCGAGGAGCCGCGGATCCGCGCCCGGGCCTGCATCCGGTGCAGCTCGGCGACCGCGCTGCGGCCGGCCGGCAGCTTGGATACCAGTGCCTCGATCCGGGTCCGGGCGACTTCGCTGGCGGGTACCGGCTCCGGCACCGGCTGGCTGGCCAGCTCGCGATGGTCGCGCCAGCGCCAGTACGCCAGCACCGAGGTACCGCCGGTCAGCGCGGCCCAGATCGCGTCCGGCCAGCCGAGTCCCCGGTACGGCACCAGGACGACCGTGGCGCCGGCGAAGGTGCCCGCGTACACGCTCCACCGGCGCGCCGCGTTGCGCAGTCGATGCAGGTCCCGGAAGTACCGGGTACGGTCGTCAGCCACCGCTTCCTCACCTTCTGGTCGCCGGCTCCGCCCACCGCGCCGATGAAACCCCGGTCAACCGGCGCCAGGGTCAGCCGGCCGCCTGCTCCCCACTCTTGTCCTTGCCGAGGCTCGCCCGCAGCTCGTCCAACCGGGAGACGCTGGCCTCGCGCAGACCGGCGGAGGCGGCCTGAGCCGTGGCCGGCTGCGCCTCCGGCTCGGACTCCCGTTCCGCTGCCGGCTGCGCCGCCGGGCCGGCGCCGACCGCCGGTGCCG
>JAFMQQ010000333.1 GCA_017354595.1 Micromonosporaceae bacterium | reverse complement strand
GGGTGCTGCGCGGGCCCGGTTGTTTCGACATGAAGGCCGGCCTGGTGATGATGTTCCACGCTGTTGCCGCGCTCCCGGACCCATCCGGGGTAACCATCCTGGTCACCGGCGACGAGGAGGTGGGCTCGCCGAGCTCTCGGAGGCTGATCGAGGACGAGGCCCGCGGTCGGGCCGCGGCGCTGGTACTCGAGGCGTCCGCCGACGGCGGCGCACTCAAGACCGAACGCAAGGGTGTGTCCACATACGACCTCGTCGTGCACGGGCGGGCGGCGCACGCCGGGCTGGAGCCGGAGCGCGGCATCAACGCCAGCGTCGAGCTCGCACACCAACTGCTCGCGATGACGACGCTCGCCGACCCAACCGCGGGTACCACGGTCACCCCGACGATCCTGTCGGCCGGTACAACCACCAACACGGTGCCGACGCGCGCCTGCTGCGCCGTCGATGTACGGGTGCGGACCGGTGCCGAGCAGAGGCGGATCGACGACGCGATGCGGGCACTACGCCCGGTGCTGCCGGGCGCACGACTCGAAGTGGGCGGCGGGCCGAACCGCCCGCCACTGGCGGCCGCCGCGTCGGCGAGGCTGTACGCGCGCGCCACCGAGCTGGCCGCCGCGCTCGGCCTGCCACCGTTGACTCACGCCTCCGTCGGCGGTGGATCGGACGGCAACCTGACCGCGGGTGTCGGTACGCCGACCCTCGACGGGCTCGGTGCGGTCGGCGGCGGGGCGCACAGCGACGATGAGCACGTCATCGTGGCGGAACTGCCCAGGCGTACCGCGCTGCTGTGCGCACTCGTCGCGGACCTGTTGCGCGGCGGGAACGAGGCGACCGGCGGGCCGACCGCCGGCGCGGTAGGCGACGAACTACCGGCTAACTGATGTGAGAAACGGGCTGATGGCTAACAGAGGCGAGACGCTGTCGCGGATCGCGCAGCGGGCAAGCGAGGTCGGCGTCGAGGTCTGGTTCCATGCCGCGGACCTTGACAGTCCACAGTGGATTGGTCATGGATCGGACGAGCCGGTGGTGATGGCCTCCGTACTCAAGGTCCCCGTCGCGATCACCCTCGCGCACCTGGCCGCGTCGAAGACCATCGACCTGTCGGAGCACCTCCGAGTGGCACCGCGTGGTTCGGCGCCATCTTCGTTCGGCCTGGCGACCTTCCAGCACGACGTGACGATCTCGCTGCATGACCTCGCGGTACTGATGACCGGAATCAGCGACAACCTCGCGGCCGACATCATCATCGAACGGGTGGGCAAGGATCGGATCGCGGAGAACCTCAACCGTCTGGGGTGCGAGGTGACCGCGGTACCGCAGACGTGTCAAGAAGTCCTCGACACGATCAGTGAGGATCTCAGGCTCCTGGCTGAGGAGGATGGGTGGCCCCCGTCCCTGCCGCGGCTGCGTGCTCTGCGCGCGCTGCAGCCCGCACAGACCTGCCGTACCACGCCTCGCGAGATGACCCAACTGCTGCGCAAGATCTGGCTGGACGAAGCGTCGGACCCGCAAGCCTGCGGCATGGTGCGCAGGTGGATGGAGTTGCAGGTCTGGCCACACCGGCTACGGTCCGGATTCCCCGACGACTCGGTCCGCACGGCCGGCAAGACCGGCACCCTTCCCGCCGTACGCAACGAAGTCGGGGTCATCCGGTACGCCGACGGAGGGCGGTACGCCGTCAGCGTCTTCACCGAGGCGAGCGATGCCCGAGCCATCGTACCGGAGCGGGATTCCTTCATCGGCTACGTCGCGGCGCAGGCGGTGGACTGGCTCCGAAGCCCCCCGAGCGGTGGCGCGTTGTGAACCGTGGGTCCTGTGGTGGACCTGGGGTCCGGTGCGAGTACCTTTCGGCGCATCACGGCCGCGGGCAACGACCACCCGATCGCCAGATGCGCCACCGGTCCCTGGGCCGGATCGACCCATTCGGCTGGTCGCTGGCCGACGAAGCATTGCCATCGCTTCCGGCACCTGCAGCCCCGGCAAGGGGTTAACTTAACGAGCATGTACGGGTACAGAGGGTTTCCGGCCGGCTTGTGCTGCATCCTGGTGGTCATAGTGATCGCCCTCATCGTGTTTCTGGTCCGCAGGCGGAGACGCAACCCGCCACCGCCCCCGCAATAGGTCACGGCACAGGCAGGCGCTCGCCGAACTTGCGGGCCGATATCACGCATCAATCCGGTGAAGGCGTTCGGCGGCCTGCGCCCGCAGAGTATCGCCGCCCGCCGGGTTGCCACCGTAGAGTGCCATCTCGCGGGCGTTGTAGGCAGCCATCCACACGCTGGCCGCCCAGGCGATCTCCAGCTCCACGGCCGTGAACATGCGCCCTCGAACGTCTTGATAGGTCGCCAGGAACGCCTCGGAGCTTTCGATCGGCGCCAGCGTGGGCGGCCCGGCACTGGCGAACGACCCGCTCGCCGCTCCCACCAGCGCCGCCTCCGGCTGCCAGGCGAGGCTGTCCCAGTCGTGTACCGCCCACACCCGCCGGCCCTGCCACCGCAGGTTCTGCGCCTCGAAGTCGGCGTGGCCGAGCACGCACGGCAAGCCGGCGGTCAGCAGCCGCTCGCGGGCCAGCAGCGCCGTCTGGGCAATGTGTGCGGGTACGACACTCTGGTCGCGGCTATCGAGAAGGTCGATCGCCGGCCACACCCCAGAACCGGTGTGGTCCCAGCGCACCCAGGGCGGATTCGGCAGCGGCGGGGCGATGGTCAGGTCGGCAAGTTCGGCCATCAGCCGGGCGAACACCTCCGCGCAGCGGATGGCTACGTCCGGCGAGTCCCCGTGCAATACCTCGCCACCGGGCCGGTACTCCTCGGCGTGCACGGCAAGCGCACCGACACCGACCACCGGCGTGAGCGGCCGGGCGCACGGGAACCCGCGCTCGGCCAGCCGGGCCTGCGCCGCGATACACGACGCGGCCCGGCCATCGTCGGCGCGCGCCTTGACCACGACGTCCCTGCCGCCGGCCAGCCGCAGACCGAGCACCATCGAGACCTGTTGCGACCAGAACAGCACGCTGGCGGGTTTGCGGCCCAGATGGTCAAGGCACCACACCGGCAACCAGTCCGGCAGCTTGTCCAACGGCACACTCAGGACTGTGCCATAGGCGCCGGTCGGGGTTGAGCTGGTGCGGGCTGCCTCGACGGCGACCGTGCCCGGGTCGTAGAGCGGGCCGCCGGTCAGGGCTGCTGGAAGTTGGCAGTCTGCCAGATCCGTTGTTTCTCGTAGCTCTGCACGTTGGCGATGTAGCCCTGCGCCGCCGTGGTGTGCCAGCGGCCGGCGAACCACCGGCCCACGCAGCCCCACACGTCACCTTTGGCGTAGGTGGCGCCCCGGTCCACAGTGTTCAACCAGGTCTCGTACCCCTCGTAGCAGGTCCGCCAGAAGGCGTAGGCCACATCGGCGTTCATCGCGGTGGAGCGTTCCGCGCCGGGCCAGTCCGCTGCGAAGTACCCGTCCTGCAGGATCCCCCAGCTCCGGGCGCAGGTACCGGTGGAGCCGACCGGGTGGTTGGGCGGGCAGGTGGTGGCGTCGGTGGTCTGGTCGCCCTGAGTGTTCTGGCGCCACCAGCTCTCCACCGCCGCCTGCGCCTTCACGATGTCCTCGTCGATGCCCCATTTGCAGGCGGCCCAACGGAGAATCTCTTCAGTGGTGCCGGTGAATGCCCCGTCGATCCGGGGCGCGATGGCCCGGACCGCCGCTGCCGGCTCGCCGTTGAACAGCGAGGCCGACACGTGCTGGCCGGTGGTCTGGTTGTACTGCCGGTTGACGCCCTTGTTCTCCTTGACTGGGCGGGACCGTACCCAGGCCGCGCACTGGGCGTCGGAGGGTAGCTTGGCGCCCGGCTTCAAGGTGGTGAAGTGCGCCGGCGCCGGGCGGGTGGCCGGTGCCGGCCTGGTCGACGGCGGGTCGGGTGGCGACGGTACCGGGGTGGACAGTGCCGGGCTGGCCGCGCCGACCGGTACCTGGCCCGCGCCGCTGGCCGCGGGATCCGCCGTAGCGTGGGTTGCCGGGCCGCCACAGCCGGCCAGCAGTGCCAGTACCGCGACGATGGCGAGCGTCGATGACCGCATGAGTGCGGACGGTAGATCCCCCGGGGCGCCGTCGTCAACCGGCCGGGCGGCAGCAAAGCACAATGCGTACCAGTGGTGAGGGCCGGGGAGTCGTCGTCTAGCTGCGCTGCCACACTCCATTGTGGACGGGATCCTGCCGCAGTGGCCGGCCGACCGCGTGCAGGTAGCGCAGGCCTTGCACGCGCCCGCGGGCCAGCCCGGCCGCAGCCCTCGAGCCGTGCCTGTGGGCTGGGAGACCGCCACTATCCAGGTGCAGCCTCAGCCGACCAGTGTGCCGTCCTCGGTGCGGTAGACCAGCACCCGGCCCGGCGCCGGACTCAGCCAGACCCGGGTACCCGGCTCCGGCTCCTCGCCTTCGGGCACCGTCCCGCTGATC
>JAFMQQ010000332.1 GCA_017354595.1 Micromonosporaceae bacterium | reverse complement strand
ACGCCGGTGCACTCGATCACGACGTCCGGCGCGAGGCCGCTGTCCGGCAGCGACTCATGGTGGTACGTGGCGCCGAGCGCGGCGACCAGCTCCGGCTTGGGGCCGCTGGTGACCACGTCGAAGACGTGCACCTCCAGCCCGCGTTGCCGGCCCAGCAGCGCGGCGAGCAGACCGACCGGACCGGCGCCGGTGACCGCCGCGATGGCGGGCTGGAAGTAGGCCCGCTCGCCGATCCGCTGCACCTGTTCCCAAGCCTTGGCCACGATCGTTGTCGGCTCCAGCAGTACGCCGACCTCGGAGAGCGAGGGATCGACGCGTACCATCGCGGCCGGCTCGGCGCGCCACCGCTCGCGGGCGAAGCCGTGCAGGCCGGCGATGCCGTGCTCGGTGTACTGGCCGTTGCGGCACATGTCCCACTCGCCCGCGGCACAGGCCGGGCAGGGGACCGGGTCGGGCCGGCGGACTATGCCGACCACCAGGTCGCCGGGGGACAGGCCGCAGCGCTCCGGCGCCGACACGACCCGGCCGAGGTTCTCATGGCCGAGTACCAACGTGTCGGCGCCGGGCGGTGCGGCACCGTATGCCCCGGAGACGATCTCGATGTCGGTACCGCAGAGGCCGACCGCGAGGGTCTCGACCAGAACTGGGCCGTCTTGTTCCGGCGGCTCGCCGACTTCCTGCAAGGCTAGGGAGTCGGCGATGCCGGGGCGGACTGTGAGGGCACGCACTACAACAGACTAGTCACGTCCCTCAAACCGGCTCAGCTTGGTGCACAGCTGAGCGTGGGGGCACTGACCGTACCGCTGGAATTACCCAGGTACCCGAAGGTGGTGGTGGCGCCCGGTGCCAGGCTGCCGTTGTAGGGAGCGTTGCGTACCGTCGCCGGGTTCCCGTTGGTCAGCGTGCCGTCCCACAACTGGGCGATGGACTGGCCGCTGGGGTTGGTCACGGTCACCGTCCAGCCGGTGGTGGCGGAGCTACCGGTGTTCTTCACCGTCACCTGTGCCTGGTACCCGCCCTGCCACGAACTGGTCGTGGTGTACGTCGC
This sequence comes from Micromonosporaceae bacterium, assembly GCA_017354595.1. Classification (GTDB taxonomy): domain Bacteria; phylum Actinomycetota; class Actinomycetes; order Mycobacteriales; family Micromonosporaceae; genus DATEJJ01. Next base: position 3,402 of record JAFMQQ010000332.1, on the reverse strand, counting down.
GCTGCACGATGCGCCCGTACCACCCGCCGATGGGCTGGTCGACGGGCGGATGGATGGCCCGGCCGAGGACGGACCGACCGACGGCCCGCGGCTGGGTGAGGAGGAGGTACCCACGCTCGGGCTGCCTCCGGTACCGGCGCTGGTGGTGTAGCTGGTCTGGGTGTAGGGCGCGCTGCACTGGCTGGCGCAGCCGGCCGGCAGGGTGAAGTTGTACACCCGGCCGTTGTTGATGAGCTGGTCGCTGGCGTCCCGTACCCGGATCTGGAACTGGTTGGTGCCGGCCGTGGTACCGCCGATGATGAACGCCTCGCCCATGTCGCCGTCCATCTGGGCCTGCTGCCACGCGCCGTTCTGGAAGAATTCAACGCCGTGGATGCCATTGGCCAGATGCGAGACCGAGAGCGCGGGCCACCACACCTGGGCGCCCTGCAGGAAGCCGATGTTGATGTCCCCGCTGTAGTTGGGTGCCGCGATGAACTGCCAGCTGATGTGCCGGTTGTTCCAGTGGGCCGGGTACATGTCGCCGACCGGGGTGCCATTGTGGGCGAACAGGTTCAGCGAGCCCTGCGCCAGGTCGAGGTGGAACGGGTCGTCCCGGCACCAGGCGTTGGAATCGCCGCAGCTGTCCGCCACGATCATGTTGAGAACGGCGCCGTTGTACCCGTCGGAGACGAACGAACCGTTGCGGCAGAACGGTTGCCCCGGCGCGCCGTCGTTGACGCCGGTGCAGTTGTCGCCGATGGTCACCTGCACCCAGCGGCCGCAGTTGTGGCCGTTGTTCCACATGCCGATCTTCGGGTCGCCATCGGGCAGCGGGCGCGGGTAGAAGTTGTAGTCGTTGGGCGTGTTGTAGACATTCAGCGCGACGAAGTTCTGCGAGTCGAGGTTGGCCTGCGGCAGCCCGCAGCCGCCGTACGGCTGGCCGAGGGCGGTGAACCAGGTGGCGTTCCCGGTGACCGGGCCGGGCGGGTCGGGCAGCGCGCCGGCCGGTTGCTGGGTGACGACCAGCGCGGCGCCGATGGTCAACAGAGCGGCAGAGAGGACGAGCGCCAGCAAACGGTTGCGGCGACTGGACATTTGGGTTCTCCTACGAGCGGGCCGGTGGAATCGCGCGCATGTGGCGCGCCAGCGGCCGGTGGGATCAGCGTGAAGAGGACCGGACTGCCCGCAGGTGTAGATAACGATTTACATGCCAGCCAGGGAGCAGCGTATCAGCCGGTGCTGCCGGACGGTAGCGCTCGTACCATCAGCGCCAGCAGCAGCGTGGCGGCGACCAGTACCGCGACCCAGCGTCGCCTGCGCCGCGATTCGTACGCGTGCCACCACGCGATCGCCGCCTCCATGATCGGAGAGAAGGCCAGGTCGGGCCGGACCGGTCGCAGCTGCGGCGCCAGCCGCACCGCGGCACTGGACCGGACCGGCCGGGCGTCCTGGCTGCTCCACACCTCGAACTCCACGTCGAAGCCGTCATCGTTGAGCCAGGAACGGTCGGTGGCCCAGCGCTGCACCTGGCGGTCGAAGGCGCGGCGCAGGTAGTCGTCGGCGGCCCCGGACCGGCGCAGCCGGGTGCGTAACAGTTCCAGCCAGCCCCAGTGCGCGGCGATGTCGGTGAGCACCTCCGGGTACAACTCATCGGCGCCGTCGTCCGCGCCGATCGCCCGGGTCACCTCGGCTCGCAACGGCTCGAGGTGGCGCGCGACGAAGGCGACGTAGCCGACCGGTGGTTCGCGACTCATACCGGCCCACACCGGGGAGCGGACCTCAGTCGTTCTTGCGCATCCGGTACGTCTCGGCGGCCGCCTCGATCCGCCGGCGGGTCCGGGTACCGGGGCCGATCGACCGCCTGACCTTGCGGTAGACCAGGGCGCCGCCGCCTACCACGACCGCGCCGAGCACCAGGTATCCGACCACGTGGAACAGCGCGCCAAGTGCCCACCAGGCGATCGCGCCGACCAGCACCAGACCGACGATCGGCAGCACCAGCCAGGCAATCAGTTTCAGCGGGTTCCCCATAGCGTTCCTCCGATCAACCCCGTGTGGCGCGCCGGCTGGTCTTAGCCTGCCCCACCGGAGGCCGCTGCGGCCGGCGCGTCCCCTCAACGGTGCCACAGAACTGCCAGCCAGGTCACGACCGCCAGCCAGATGAGCCGGTCAGGATCGGGGCGCGATCTCAAGGTAGTCCAGGTTGGGGCCGCCGTGCCGGCCGATCGTGGTGACCCGGATGGTGCCGGTACCGGTGGCCAGCGTGAGCGCCACGCTGACGATGCGCCAGTGCGACCAGCCACCGGTCGCCGGCAGGTCCAGCTGGACCAGGTCCGCTCCGTCGATGCTGAGTTCCATCGGCCGATCTCGATGGTCCCCGTTGCTGTACCGCAGCCGCAATGTCACCGGCCCGCCGGCCGGTTGGTGCAGCGCCCACTGCGCGAAGGCACCGGTGGCGGAGAAGGAGGCGTACCCGGTGCCGGAGCTGTCGGTGCCGACCCGGGCGCCGGAGAGGATCGCCTGCTCGGCTTCGTACCGGATGGTCCGCTGGACCGCGGAACGGGCCGAGGTCGCCGGCGGCCTGGGCGACGGCGGCGCGGAGCGGGTACCGGACGGCGTTGCGCTGGGCAGGCTGGTCGCGGCCGATCCGGTCGGCGATGGTTGTGCGGTGCCGGACGGCCGGGCGATCGCGGGCGACGGGTCGGAGACGCTGTGGTCACCGCGAGGCGGCGCGGGCGGGTCGCCGATGAGGTTCACCGCGACGATGGCCACGGCGAGGATCAGCGCGGGTACCGCCAGCCAGCCGAGCAGCCGCCGCCTTCGACGGCGCGGCGGGATGGAAGGGCCGTCGGTCACTCGACGAAGCTAACGGTGCCGGTAGCCGTGGCAGGTCATCCGCACGGCTCGGCTGGCACGCCCGTGAGTACCTAGCTCACCGGTGCCTCCGCGACGATGGCGATCGGGGCATCCGGGCCGTACCGCGCGGGGAACGCCGCCTTCGCCCGGTCCACGTCCTGGGTGCCGACCTCCACCGCGCTGCCGTCGACCCGGGGACTCGTGGTGTTGATCCGGATGCCGTGCGCCCGCCAGTAGTCGTTGTCCGCGTCGATCCGTGCCTGCAGCGCGTACAGCTCCCGCTGCGAGTGCAGCGCGTCCACCACCACGAGGCAGATCCGGGGGAAGGTGTGCAGTACCCAGTCGTCGAAGGCGGCCAGTGGCTTGCGGTACACCAACAGCGCATCCTCCACTGTGGAGAGTGCGGTGCCGGCGTAGCTCGCCGCGAAGTGCTGCGTCGCGTAGCTGTCCAGCCGGCCGGCATCGTCGGTGAGCTTCGCCTCCTGCGCCGGCGCCAGGCTGACGGAGGCGCTCGGCGCGGGTACCGGCGGCGGGCTGGGGCAGGCCGCGTTGCGTACCACCGCG
>JAFMQQ010000050.1 GCA_017354595.1 Micromonosporaceae bacterium | reverse complement strand
CCACGGCGCCGGCCTCCGGACCGGCCCTGGCTCCGGAACCGCCGCGGGGCGCCGCGCCCGGGCCAACCCCGGCGTGAGTCGCGACAGCGTGCCTCCGAAGGGCACGCCGCAACCGGCACGCGTGCCTCCGAAGGGCACGCCCCAACCGCGCTGGCGGCTGGTGCGCGCGCAGCGCGATGCCGTACCCGCCTCGGTGCGCCGGTTCAACCAGCGGGCGCAGCAGCGCCGGCTGCACGCCGTGTCGCCGTTCCTGGCCGCCGGTATCGGGATCGCGCTGCTGGGTATCGCCGCCTGGGGCGTGTACGGCACCTCGCTGCTCGGCGTGCGGCAGGTGCGCGTGGAGGGCAACCAGCTCGTCAGCGCCGACCAGGTACGGGCGGCCGCGGCGGTACCCGCCGGTGCTCCGCTCGCCTCGCTCGACCTCGGCGCGGTCGCCCGCCGGGTGGGCCAGTTGGCTCCGGTGCGACAGGCCAGGGCGACCCGGGACTGGCCGTCCACTGTGGTCATCCAGGTCACCGAGCGGGCCGGCGTGGCGGCGGTACCCCGCCCCGGTGGGAGCTTCGCCGTGCTCGACGGGACCGGCGTGCTGTTCCGTACTCTGCCGGCGCCGGGTGAGCTGGCGGTGCTCCGGCTCACCACACCCGGCCCGCAGGACGAGACGACCAGGGCCGCCTTGCAGGTGCTCGCCGCGCTCACCGCCCAGTTGCGCGCCCGGCTCGTGGCGCTGGACGCCCCGGCACCGACTCGGATCCGGCTGGAGCTCTCCGGCGGCCGTACCGTGATCTGGGGTGACGCCACCGCGAACGCCGCCAAGGCGCGGGTCGCCACCTCATTGCTTGCCCGCCCGGGTACCGTCATCGACGTGAGCGCACCGGACGTGGTCACTGTCCACTGATCGTCCATTGTGGAACATCCTGATCGGGGCCCCCGTCGCGGTGCGCTCGCGACACGCCGGTCTCGGTACTTGGATCAGGACCTGGCGCCGCTTACCTTGCCCGGAGGGGCGAATGGTTGACATGGGCATAAGCCTCTAGTAAAGGGTGAAGGTTCGCCTCTGGCAGCCTCGAAGGGACAAGCCTGATGACTCCTCCGCACAACTACCTCGCGGTGATCAAGGTCGTCGGAATCGGTGGCGGCGGGGTGAACGCTGTCAACCGCATGATCGAGGTTGGCCTGAAGGGCGTTGAGTTTATCGCCATCAATACCGATGCGCAGGCGCTGCTGATGAGCGATGCCGACGTGAAGCTGGATGTGGGGCGGGAGCTGACCCGGGGGCTCGGCGCCGGCGCCAACCCGGACGTGGGCAAGAACGCGGCCGATGACCACAAGGACGAGATCGAGGAGGTGCTCAAGGGCGCCGACATGGTCTTCGTGACCTGTGGCGAGGGCGGCGGTACCGGCACCGGTGGTGCCCCGGTGGTGGCCAACACCAGCCGCAAGCTGGGCGCCCTGACCATCGGCGTGGTCACCCGTCCGTTCTCCTTCGAGGGCAAGCGCCGCCAGGTACAGGCCGAGGAGGGCATCGAGGACCTGCGCAACCAGTGCGACACCCTCATCGTGATCCCCAACGATCGGCTGCTGGCGCTCGGCAACCGGGAGATCAGCATGATGGACGCCTTCCGCCAGGCCGACCAGGTGCTGCTCTCCGGGGTACAGGGGATCACCGACCTGATCACCACGCCCGGACTGATCAACCTCGACTTCGCCGACGTGAAGAGCGTGATGAGCGGCGCGGGCAGCGCGCTGATGGGCATCGGCAGCGCGCGTGGCGAGAACCGCGCGGTGGAGGCCGCCCAGTCGGCGATCTCCAGCCCACTGCTCGAGCAGAGCATGGACGGGGCGCGCGGCGTCCTGCTGTCCATCGCGGGCGGCTCGGACCTCGGCCTCTTCGAGATCAACGACGCCGCGCAGCTGGTCACCGACGCCGCGCACGCTGATGCGAATATCATCTTCGGCGCGGTCATCGACGACGCCCTCGGCGACGAGGTCCGGGTCACGGTCATCGCGGCCGGGTTCGACGGGGGTATGCCCGCGTACAAGCCCGCGGAGCCGCCGCGCAAAGCGCCCGAGCCACCGGTCACTCCGCCGCGTCCGGCCGTACCGGCCGCACCCCGGAGGGTGCTCTTCGACGATGTCGACGTACCCGACTTCCTCAAGAACGGTGCCTGAGGCAGCCGATGGCGAGCGCCGGTCCGGCCTCGCGCGCAATCTCGCCCGGGTGCGTACCCGCATCGCCGACGCATGCACCGCAGCCGGTCGCGACCGGGGCGAGGTGACCCTGGTGGCGGTGACTAAGACCTACCCCGCCAGCGACGTGCTGCACCTGGCTTCGCTCGGGGTACATGACATCGGGGAGAACCGCGACCAGGACGCGGCGCCCAAGGCCGTCGAGGTGGCGGCCGCCGGTGCCGACGTACGGTGGCACTTCGTCGGTACGCTGCAGCGCAACAAGGTCCGTTCGGTGGTCGGGTACGCGCACATGGTGCACTCGGTCGACAGTGTGCGGCTGGCCCGCGCGCTGGGTGCGGCGGCGCAGCGGCACCGGGACCGGCCGCTGGATGTGCTGGTCCAGGTGAGTATCGACGGCGACCCGACCCGCGGTGGTGCGGTACCGGCCGCCGGCGGTGCCCGGAGCGGCTCGGTGGCCGGCGGTGCGGATGTGGAGGCGGACGACCGCCTGCTTGAGCGGGTCGCCGAGACGGTCGCGAACACCCCGGCGCTACGGCTGCGCGGGCTGATGGCGGTGGCGCCGCTGAGCTGGTCGGCGACGGAGGCCTTCGCCCGGCTGGCGGAGATCGCCGCCGCCTTCCGCGCCCGGTACCCGGATGCGACCCTGCTCTCCGCAGGCATGACCGCTGACCTTGAGCCAGCAATCGCCTACGGCGCGACACATGTCCGCGTTGGCACGGCGTTGCTCGGCGAGCGGGCACCGCTGCGGTAACCTGACGCAGGGAAACCGGAACTACACCGTTGTTGTTCTGCCGCGCATTCGGTTATGTCAGCGGCGCGGTGGCGCAGACGGTGAGAGCACGGTGGGGAAGGGACGCGGCGCATGGGCGCACTACGGCGGGCGGGCGTATGGCTCGGCCTGATCGAGGAGGACGAGGACCGTCCGTACGGCGAGCGCGGGTACGACAGCCGTGGCTACGGCGACGACTTCGAGGACGAGGTCGACGAGGTACCGGCACCGGTGCGGCAGCGGTCGCCCGAGCCGGTCCGGGAGCCGGTCCGGGTCGAGCGCGGCACCGACCGGGCGGCCGTACGGCAGCTGGCCCGGCAGGCCAGCAGCTACCCGACCCGCGACAACCTGGCGCTGGCACCCCAGGTGCAGCTGCGCGAGCGGGCGGTGGACGCCGACGACCGCAGCGGCGAGGCGGAGCGGCGGTACCAGATCACTACCCTGCATCCGACCACCTACAACGAGGCGCGAGCGATCGGTGAGCACTTCCGGGACGGGGTACCCGTGATCATGAATCTCACCGAGTTGGCCGATGCCGATGCCCGCCGACTGGTCGACTTCGCGGCCGGTCTGGCGTTCGGCCTGCGGGGTACGATGGACCGCGTGACCAACCGGGTGTTCCTGCTCTCACCGGCCAACGTTCAGGTCACCGCGGAGGACAAGGCCAGGATCGCCGAGGGCGGGTTCTTCAACCAGAGCTGAGAACAGGACCCAGCCGCACGTGTTGTCGATCACCGCTCAGGTCGTATACCTGTTGCTGTACCTGCTGTGGCTCCTGCTGTTCGCCAGGTTCACGATGAGCTTCGTACTCCAGTTCGGGCGCCGCTGGCATCCCGGGCGGGGCGCGGCGGCGTCACTCGAACTGGTATGGAGCGTCACCGATCCTCCCCTCAAAGCGTTGAGGCGAGTGATCCCACCGCTCCGAGTTGGTACGGTGAGCGTTGACCTGTCTGCCATCGTGTTGCTGCTTATCCTGTTCGTACTGATGAAAGTCGTGGTGGGGCTGTTCTGACGGCGCCGCCACGCTGTCAGCAGCCGACCGCGGCCGCAACTGACCCGAGGAGTTTCGATGCCGCTGACCCCGGCCGACGTGCATAACGTCGCCTTCAAGAAGCCCCCGATCGGCAAACGGGGGTACGACGAAGAGGAGGTCGACGCCTTCCTCGATGAGGTCGAGCGCGAGCTCGCCCGTCTGATCGAGGAGAACAACGAGCTGCGTGCCCAGGTCGGTGGCGGTCCCCGCCCCGTCGTGGCCGGCCCAGGCGGCGACCCGCGCCTTGCCCAGGAGAACATCGAACTGAAGTCCCAGCTTGACCGCATTTCGCGGGACAAGGCGGCGGCCGAGCAGGCGGCCCGTGCGATGCAGGCGGAGCTGGAGCAGATCCGTGGCCAGGGTGGCCCGGTGGTCGGCGGCGACGGCGAGCAGCAGGCGCTGCGGGTGCTGATGATGGCCCAGCGCACCGCCGACGACCACGTGGCCGACGCCCGGCGCGAGGCGGACAAGCTCCTGTCCGACGCGCGGTCCAAGGCCGAGGAGGTCACCCGGGAGGCTCGGGCCAAGGCCGACGCGCTGGAGCGGGACGCCCGGCAGCGCCACCAGGAGGCCATGGGCGGCTTGGACGCCAAGCGGACGGCACTGCAGAAGCACATTGAGGAGCTCAAGCAGTTCGAGCGGGAGTACCGCACCCGGCTGAAGGCGTACCTGGAGAGCCAGCTGCGTGACCTCGACGGGCACGGCAAGGGCCTGGACGCTGAGATGACCAAGGAAGGTGGTCGCGCTGCGACCACGTCAGGCGGGGGCCCCGGGCTGGCCGCGGCCAACAGCAGCCGGTAACGGTACTGGTCCGGCCGAGTGATGGTGATCGCCGCCAGCCTGACGCTCATCTTCGTCGCGATCGGTCTTGCGGCGCTGGGCGTCGTCCAGGGTTCAGACGTGCCGCTGACCCTTTCCATCGCCGCGAGCCTGCTCGCGGTGGTCGCGCTGCTCGTCGGGCAGCGGCGGGCAGCGGCGGCCCGGCTGGCTGAAGCGGTCGATGCGGACGGCTCGGACCGCTACGGGGCGAACGAGGGTACGCCCGCCTCCGGAGCGGCGGAGCGGGCGCGGCCGCTGATCCGGGACCGCGACGGCAGGGTGGTCTCCGCGAGCGCGCCGACCGTCACCATCCCGGTACAGGCGGACGCGGCGTACGAGACCGCGCGTGAGCAGACTACGGCGCCGGGTGGGCAGGTCGAGCTGGCGATCACGCCGGTGAGAGACCACGATGGGCAGGACGACTACGGGGCGTACGGGGACTACGAGGATGAAGACCCGCCGGACGAGCCGCCTCCGCAGCAGGTACCCGCGGAGGACGCCGAACGCGTGGCGCGGCTGAGCACGATGGTGCTCGTGGTCGACGGGCGCCCTCGCTACCACCTGGCCAGCTGCGCCCATCTGGCCGGTCGCGACAGCGAGGAGATTTCGGTCCGTGAGGCGGTCGAGCTCGGGTTCACCCCGTGCAGTGCCTGCGAGCCGGACAGCGCGCTGCTCGCGGAGGCGCACTCCATCTGAGCCGGCATGAACCGGTCCAGCGACGGTCCGGCGGGTACCGCCGCCATTGCGGTGCGGGTACGACCCGGCGCGTCCCGTACCGCGGTCGGTGGGGCGTACCAGGGGCCGTACGGAACCGCCATCGTCGTCGCGGTCACGGCACCCGCCGTGGACGGGCGCGCCACTGACGCCGTACACCGCGCGCTCGCCGCGGCGCTGCGCCTGCGCCGGGCGGATCTGATACTGCGCCGAGGCGCGGTGAGCAGGGACAAGCTCTTCGTGGTGGCCGATCCGCCAGCGGACTTGGACGCGCGGCTGCGGGCGCTGCGTGACACCTCCCCGTGACCGGCGAGCTCGACCGGGCGCTGCTGCTCGCCGCGGTCGTCCTGCTGGTCGCGGTCGCCGCGGTACGCCTGTCCGTACGGCTGGGCCTGCCCAGCCTGCTGGTGTACCTGGGGCTGGGCATAGCGATCGGTGAAGCCGGGCTGGGTATCCGGTTCGACAATGCCGAGTTGACCCGGGTACTCGGCGTCGCCGCTCTCGTGGTGATCATCGCCGAGGGCGGGTTGACCGCCCGGTGGTCCGCGCTGCGCCCGGTGCTGGGCATCGCCGTGCTGCTCTCCCTGGTGGGTGAGGCGGTCAGCATCGCTGTGGTCGGTGTGGTACTCCACTTGGCGCTCGGTATGGGCCTGCGGACCGCCCTGCTCTATGGTGCAGTGCTCTCCTCGACCGATGCCGCCGCCATCTTCGCCACACTGCGCCGGTTACGGCTGCGCCCGCGGATCGTCGCGGTGCTTGAGGCAGAGTCGGGCATGAACGACGCGCCGGCGGTGCTTCTGGTCGTGCTGCTCTCCGCCGGCCCGCTTGTGGTTCACGACTGGTGGCGGCATGTGTTGACCATCGGGTACGAGCTTGCGGTCGGCGCCGCTATCGGCCTCTCGGTCGGGTTCGTGGGCGCTTGGGTGATGCGCCGCATAGCGCTGCCCGCCGCCGGACTGTACCCGCTGACCGCGATCGGGATGACCGTGCTGGCCTACGCCGGCGCTTCCGTGGCGCGCGCCTCAGGATTCCTCGCGGTCTATGTCACCGGGGTGCTGCTCGGCAACGCGCGGCTACCGCACCGCCGGGCGATCCTGGGGTTCGCCGACGGCCTCGCGTGGCTGGCGCAGATCGGGCTGTTCGTCCTGCTCGGTCTGCTGGTATCGCCGCGCCTGCTCGGCGCCGCGGTGCTGCCGGCGCTGATCGTGGGGCTGGTGATGCTCTTGCTGGCCCGGCCGCTCGCGGTGGCCAGCATCGCGACCTGGTTCCGCACTGGCTGGCGCGAGCAGGCCTTCCTCTCCTGGGCAGGGCTGCGCGGTGCGGTGCCGATCGTGCTGGCGACCATCCCGCTCTCCGAGCACGTACCCGGCGCTGCCGCGCTCTTCAACGTCGTGTTCGTCCTTGTGGTGGTCTTCACTCTGCTGCAAGGGACCACGCTGACCCCGGTCGCGCGCTGGTTGCGCGTGGGTGCGCCGACCGAGGCGACCGAGCTTCAAGTGGACTCGGCGCCGTTGGACCGGATGCGCGCCGAGCTGCTCCAGGTGGAGGTACCCGCCGGGTCGCGGCTGTCCGGGGTCTTCCTGGACGAGCTCAGGCTGCCGGTGGGAGCGGTGGTCACCCTGGTGCTGCGGGAGGGCACCGGCTTCGTACCCGATGCCAAGACCAGGCTACGGGTCGGCGACAGCCTGCTGATCGTCTCCACCGCGGAGGTCCGGAACCTGACCGAGCGCCGGCTGCGGGCGGTGAGCCGGCGCGGCAAGCTGGCCCGCTGGTTCCACGACACCGGTGCCGACACAGGTCCGGGGTTGGACCGGCGGTAGCGGAGAGCAAGGTTTCCGGTACCGGAATTTGGGCTACTTCGTGTGGCATGTTTGTCGGACGCTGGTACCTTCCGTATCCTTGCGAGCCACTGGAGTGCGCGGCGCCCCGCCGCGCGCCCGTTTTGCATATGTGGGGGAAGTGATGGCCGAGCGGGCACCAGCCGCGCGGAAGGCCGCAGCACAGACTGCCGCCGCGCGGACCACCAGCGCCGGCGCCGGATCGAGCGCAAACGGCGCGAAGCGAGCGACCGGAAAGGGTACCGCTGACAGGGTGAAGGGGGCACCCGCGAAGGCGGCGACCAAGGCACCGGCGACCAAGGCGGGGACGAAGGCGACGCCGGCGAAGGCCACGACAACCAAGGCGACCAAGGCGACGGTGACGAAGGCCACCGCGGCCAAGAGCGCCGCGAAGACGACCCCGGCCCGTACTGCGGGTAGCCGCACTACGGCCGCGAAGGCCGCGGCGGCCGGTACCGCCACGCGATCCGCGACCTCCCGACCGGCCGCCGCGAAGAGCACCGCTGCCGCCCGGCCGTCCGTAGCCAAGAGTGCGGCGGCCAAGGGTGCCGCGAAGAGCGCGGCCACCAAGAGCGCGGCCGGGGCCCGGGCCGCCGGCAAGGCGGCCGTCGCCAAGCCGGCCGCAAAGGTTCCGGCCAGCGAGGTCGCGGTCAGCGAGGCGCCGGCGAAGACGGCGATCGCTCCGGCCAAGACCGCGACAGCTCCAGCGAAGACCGCGACGGCACCGGCTAGGACCGCGGCGGCTCCGGCCAAGACCGCGGCCAGGGGCGCGACCAGGGCGACCGGGGGCGCCGCAGTGGGCACCGCCACCCGGGCCGGGGGCAGGGCGCCGACCGCAACGGTACCGGCGCAGGCGAGCGCACCGACCAAGGCGACCAACGGCAGGAAGGCTGGTGAGGGCGTGACGACCGCTACGTCGAACGGCGTACGGACCGGGCGTGCGGCGCCGAGAACCGCCCGCAGCGCCGCCGAGACCGAGAAGATCCGCGTCGCTCTCGCCGCGCGCCGGGACGACCTGCGGGCCGAGTACGACTCGACCGTGTCCGAACTCGCCGAGCTGCAACGCGACCGGCTCACCGACTCGGCCGGCGACGATCAGGCGGACACCGGTACCAAGACTTTCGAGCGGGAGCAGGAGATCTCCCTCGCGAACGGCATCCTGGAGCGGATCAACCAGGTCGAGCGGGCGCTGGAGCGGCTGGACGACGGTAGCTACGGCTGGTGTGAGCGGTGCGGCAACTCGATCCCGGTGGAGCGCCTGGCCGCCTTCCCGTCGGCGACTCTCTGCGTGACCTGCAAGCAGCTGGAAGAACGGCGCTGACGCCGGTGGCGGTGACCGAGCCGGCTCAGCCGGCCGCGCAGGTACCGACCACCGAGCCGCCGGGTGGTACCGCGCCGCGACGGGCGCGGGGCATCGCCGTCGGCCTGCTGCTCGGTGTCGCGGTGGTGATCGTCGCCGCCGACGCGCTCGGCAAGCAGCTCGCCCTGACGCACCTGACCGATCGCGATCCTGTGCGGGTGCTGGGTGGCGTGCTGTACCTGGATGTCACCCGCAACGGTGGTGCCGCGTTCAGCCTCGGCACCCGGTACACGATCGTCTTCCCCATCGTGACGGTGGTGGTCGCGACCTGGATCGGATGGATGGCGAGCCGGCTACGCTCGCTGCCCTGGGCGGCGGCGCTCGGCCTCGTGCTCGGCGGCGCGCTGGGCAACTTCGCTGACCGCCTGCTGCGTGCGCCCGGTTTCCTGGTCGGCCACGTCGTCGACTACCTCAGCCTGTTCGGGCCCAACGGCGCGCACTGGCCCATATTCAACATCGCTGACGCCGCGCTGAGCTGCGGTGTGGTCCTGGCGGTACTGCTCGAGCTGACCGGCCGGCGCCGGGATGGCGGCCGGGTGCGGCAGACTGGCAGGCGTGACCAGTCCTGAGCGAACCGACCGGCGGGCGCTTCCGGTGCCCGACGGGCTGGACGGCCTGCGCCTGGACCAAGCCGTGTCCCGACTGTTCGGGCTGTCCCGGTCGGCCGCGGCAGCACTGGTAGAGGCGGGCGACGCGGTCGTCGACGGGTTCCCGCGACCCAAGTCGGACAAGGTCAGCGCCGGCTCCTGGCTGGAAGTCACCCTGCCACCCCCGCGGGCACCGGCCGCGGCGCCGCCGGCCATGGCCGTGCCCGGCCTGCGGATCGTCCACTTCGACGACGACATCGTGGTGGTGGACAAGCCGGTCGGTGTGGCCGCGCACCCCAGCCCCGGTTGGACCGGGCCGACGGTGACCGGTGGCCTGACCGCCCTCGGCCAGACCATCGCGACCAGCGGCGCGGCCGAGCGGCAGGGTGTGGTGCACCGGCTCGATGTGGGTACCAGTGGGCTCATGGTGGTGGCCAAGAGCGAGCGAGCTTACAGCGTACTGAAGCGGGCGTTCAAGGCCAGAGAGGTCGACAAGCGGTACCACGCCGTGGTGCAGGGCCGGCTGGATCCGTTGCGGGGAACCGTGGACGCGCCGATCGACCGGCATCCGGGGCACGAGTACAAGTGGGCGGTGGTGGCCGGCGGCAAGCCGAGCGTCACGCACTACGACACGATCGAGGCGTTTCCCGCGGCGAGCCTGGTGGACGTACGGCTGGAGACCGGGCGTACGCATCAGATCCGGGTACATTTCGCCGCGCTGCGGCACCCGTGTGTCGGCGACCTGACCTATGGCGCCGACCCGGTGCTGGCCGCGCGGCTGGGCCTGACCAGGCAGTGGCTGCATGCCCGGGAACTCTCCTTCCTGCACCCGACCAGCGGCGCCGAGGTCGCGTTCGTCAGCGACTACCCCGAGGATCTGCGACGCGCCCTGCAGGCGCTGCGTGGCTCCGCCGGCGGGGTGGGTGGAGCCGGCGACGGGAATGCGTGACGGCGGGTACCCGGATCGGGTAGCTCGATCGAGTCCTGCTGTTCGGACGCTGGGCGCGCGGGTCGCTTCGGCGTGGGAGAGTAGACGACGTGGCCCGTACCCTTGTGGAGCAGGCTGCCGCTGACGGTTGGCTGTGCGTTCCCTCACCGGGGCGCGCTGTGAGGAGGATGTGAGCGTGGAGCGCGCGGAGGCTGGGTGGGGCCGAGCCGACCCGCCTCCCCGCTGGCGTGCGCTGTTGGACCGCGCCCGTCCCGGCCGTGAAGCGCCGGTACCGGATGAGGAGGACACCGGCCCGCCGTACCGCGAGGCTCCGGCCCGCGGGCGCATCCCGGAACAGCGGAGGCCAGACCCGCGCCGCCTGGCGGTGGATGGGCGAGGTGCCGCACCGGGGCCCGGGTACCCGGCCCGGATCGAGTGGCAGCCGGTACAGCCCAACCCCGCCGAGCGGATGGTGCAGGCGCTGCGCCGTGACTTTGGCCGGCCACAGGTGATCGCCTTTGCCAACCCGAAAGGCGGGGTGCACAAGACCACCGCCACTGCATTGTGCGCGGCAACGATGGGCGCCGTACGCGGGCGGGGCGTGATCGCCTGGGATGACAACGAACTGCGCGGCACCCTCGGCCTGCGGGCCGGTTCGGCGCGGCATGCGCGCACCATCCGGCACCTGGTCCACGACCTGGCGCTGATCGAGGCGACCTCCGGCACCGTGCTGTTGGAACGGCTCGACGACTACCTGCGGCACGCCTCGGACGGTTGTTACAACGTGCTGGCCGGCGAGGAGAGCCCGAGCTTCGCGCGGCAGCTTGATACGTATACCGTTCGCCGGGTG
>JAFMQQ010000331.1 GCA_017354595.1 Micromonosporaceae bacterium | reverse complement strand
CGTGTGCGCTGGCCGGGGCGGACCTGCAGCGCGCCCGGGCGGCACTGGCCGCCGAAGGCCTCGCCTCGGCCTGGCTGGCGGTACCGCCGGCCGATCTGGCACCGCTGGTGCCACTGGCACCCGGCGAGGTACCGGTGGGGCTACTCGCCGCCGGCCTCCCACCGGAGCGGGAGACCGGCGGCGGCGCAGACCATCGCTAACCGTTCACCAGTTGTGCTGCCCATCAGAGAAGCTTCCGCAGCTCGTCAGGTGTCATGCCAATGATGGCGAGTACGTTGCGCAGGGTACCTTTCGGCAAGTCGTGCCCTCCGTGGACGGGTACCACCACTGTCCGGCCATCGCCGTGGCGCAGCAGGTGGTGGCTTCCGCTGACCCTCACCAGCGTGAATCCAACACGTTCAAGCGCCTTGACGACCTGTGCGCCCGGCACCGCCGGGATGGCCGCAGGCATCAGGCTGCGTTGAGCGTCAACGTCAACTCGTCCGGGGGTCCGGTCTCCGCAAGGAGGACCTCCAACGCAGCGCGCAAGTCTTCGATTGCGTCTTCCGGTGTGGACCCGTCGCCGACCGCGCCCACGCCTGGGCGCAGCTGGGCGGAGGCGCACCAGACGCCATCTTCGTCCTGCTCGATGGCGTAGGGCACATGAACAACACGGGCCATGTGCTGAATTCTCGCATAGCGCGCGAGTCCTGCGAGTGCGGTCTTCACCCTGTCCTGCATCTGGCCTCCCCGCCAAGCGTCCCATGTGGACGTCTAGCCCAGCGTACACAAAGAAGGCCGGCGCGATCTAAGAAGTGCTCGCGGAACAACCCGACGTTGGCCCGAGTGCTGACGGATGGTCGCCGCCCTGGGACCGCATTGTCGGACGGCGCGCCTTCATCGGCCGTCCTTGAGACCGGCGAGGTGAGCGTCTACGAGTTCTTCTCTCTCCGGGACGAGATCAGCGACGGCAACTGGCGAAATGGATTCGGGCTCGTCCGCGACGACTACACGCCCAAACCCGGCTACGAGGCCGTTCGGCGACTCATTGAAACTTCCTGATGTGAGCCACGCCTGGTCGACGCGCCGCCGTCAGAGGTAGGCGTCGTGACCGTCGGCGGCCAGCCGGTTGACCAGTCGCTTGACCTCCTGGGCGCGGGAGCGCTCGCAGACCAGCAACACATCCGGCGTGTCCACAATGATCACGTCGTGCAACCCGAGCGCGGCGACGACCCGGCCGGAGCGAGGCGCCAGCACCACCCGCTCGCACTCCTCCAGCAGAACCGGTGGCTTCGGTACACCCTCCGTGGCCGCGTCGCCGGCACCGGTACCGTCGATCACCGCGTTGGCGTCACCGCCACCGGTCAGCGCCTCGCCCAACGCATGGAAGTCGCCGACATCGGTCCAGCCGAAGTCTGCCGGTACCGCCACCACCCGGCCCGCCGCCGCCGCGCCCTCCATCACCGCCACGTCCACCGAGATCCGCGGCAACGCCGGCCATACCCGGTCGGTGACCTGCTGGCGGTCCGGGGTGTCCCAGGCCGCCGCGATCTCCACCAGACCGTCGTGCAGCGCCGGCTGCTGGCGGTGCAGTTCGGCGAGGAAGACATCCACCCGCCACAGGAACATCGACGCGTTCCAGTAGTACCGGCCGGAGCGCACATACTCGCCCGCCTGGTCGGCGTTGGGCTTCTCCTTGAACCGGGTGACCCGGCGGATCGGGCCGGTGCCCACCAGACCGGCACACTCCACGTACCCGTACCCGGTCTCCGGATAGGTGGGGACGATGCCGAAGACCACCATCCGCCCGTCCTGCGCCGCCGCGACACCGGTGTGTACACACTCCACAAAGCGCCGCTCGTCGCGCACGATGTGGTCGGCGGAGAAGGCGCCCATCAGTGCCTGCGGATCGCGCCGGGCGATCAGCGCCGCGGCCAGCCCGATGGCACCGCAGGAGTCCTTCGCCGACGGCTCGACGATGATGTTCGCCTCGGGCAGGAACGGCAACTGCCGGGCGACCGCCGCCGCGTGCGCCGTACCGGTCACGATGTACGTGGCCTCGGGCGTGGTTACCGGCGCGATCCGGCTCACCGTGCTCTGCAGCAGGCTGGCCGGAGTGCCGCTCAACGGTTGCAGGAACTTGGGATGGCAGGCGCGGGAGAGTGGCCACAGCCGGGTACCGCTGCCCCCCGCCGGTATCACGATATGCAGCACCGCGCCATCATCCCCTCTCCAGACCCGTACGCCTCGCAAGGGGGCCGACGGTCAGGCGTGGCGAGTCCCGGGTGGTCGGCGCGGTTGCCTGCCGCGCCTGAAGGCGGCGCTACCGCCACGGCTCAGGCGGAAGCGGCGCGCGCCCAGGCGGCCATGTGCACCTCGGCGCTGGACTCCCAGGTGAACTCCTTGGCCCGGTCGAAGCCCGCCTTGGCCAGGGTGAGCCGGCGGCTGTCGTCGTCCAGCAGCTCGCGCAGATCCCGCCCGATCTCCTCCGGGCTCTCACCGGTGTATGCCACCGCGTCGCCGCCCACCTCGGGCAGCGACAGCCGGGGCGTGGTGAGCACCGGCGCGCCGCACGCCATCGCCTCCAGGATCGGCAGGCCGAACCCTTCCCCGTGGGACGGGTACGCCGCGACCAGCGCCCCGCCGAGGTAGCCGGGGAGGTCGGCGTAGCGCAGATAGCCGGGGCGCAGCAGGCGCAGCTGCCCGGGTACCTCGGCGACCGCCCGGTCGATCTCATCGTCGTGTCCCGACCCGCCGGCGATCACCAGCGCCGGTGCCACCGACCGCTCGGCGACGGCGCGGACCCAGCCGCGGATAAGGTTCGGGACGTTCTTGCGCGGCTCCTTGGCGCCGAGGAAGGCGATGTAGGGGGTGTCGCCGAGCCCGAGCCGCGCCCGTACCCGCGCCTTCTCGTCCTCGGTCGGCAGGTGGAACGCCTCGTGGTCGACCCCGTGGTAGGCCACGTCCAGCCGGGTCGGGTCGGCGTCCAGCAGCCGGATCAGCTCATCCCGGGTCGCCTTGCTCGGCACGATCACCCGGGCGGCCCGGCGCAGCGAGGTCTTGATCGCGCTGCGGAAGAAGGTGCCGCGGGACTTCTCGTAATGCTCAGGCTCGGTGAAGAAGGTCGCGTCGTGGACGGTGACGGTCACCGGGCAGGAGGCGCGCAGCGGGCAGGTGTAGAAGGGCGAGTGCAGCACCGCCGCGTTGACCTGCTGGGCGAGCAGCGGGAGGCCGGTCTGCTCCCAGGCCAGCCGGGCCGGCCGGTGGGTCGCGGCGGCCGGGGCGGCGACCACGTCGGCACCGGGCAGGACCCGGCCGTACCGCTCCGCGTCGGCGCGCTGGCACACCACCGCCAGGTTGGCACCCGCCCTGTCGAGCGCTCCCAACAGCCCGTCGACGTAGCGCCCCACCCCGCCCCGGTCTGCCGGAACACTCGTTGCGTCAACCAGCACCCTGGGCGAACGACCGGGGGCCACCACCGCAGCACCTCTCAACCACTGATCAAACACTGACCACGTCTCGACTATGAACCAAAGGCAAGCCTACGCCCGCGAAGCATCCGGCCAATGACCGCAACGCAACGATCAGGGCAATGTGGTACACGTGCCCTTATGGCTACGGTGAGTGGGCTTTTCGACCGAGCGGTAGGGTCCGATCCGACCCGCCCGGTGCTGACCTACTACGACGACCGTACCGGGGAGCGGACCGAGCTCTCCGGCGCGTCGCTGCGCAACTGGCTGGCGAAGACGGCGAACCTGCTGGTCGACGGGGAAGGACTGGCGCCGGGCGAACGCGCACTGGTGCTGCTGCCACCGCACTGGCAGACCGCCGGCGTGCTGCTCGGCTGCTGGGCGGCTGGCCTTGAGGTCTGCACCGAGGCGGGGGTACCGGCGCGGGTCGCCTTCGTCGCGGCCACCGGGCCGGCGGGCGCGGAAGCCGACGAAAGATACCTGCTCGGCCTGCACCCGCTCGGGCTGCCGTTGCCCGAGGTGCCCGCCGGCTACCTGGACTACTCGGCCGAGGTACGGGGGTACGGCGACCGGTTCGCGCCCGTCGGTGGCGTACCGGCCGGCCAGGAGAAGCTCTGCGAACGAGCGGCCCGGCGGGCAGCCGGCTTCGGGATCGCCGGCAGGGACCGGGTGCTGGTGGACGCCGCGGCCTACCCCGACCCGGTCGACTGGCTGCTCGCCCCGCTCGCGGCCGGTGCCTCGATCGTCCTCTGTGGACACCTCGACCCGGCCAGGCTGCCGGCCCGGCGTGCGGCCGAGCGGGTCACCCTGGTCCTGCCCGCTGAACCCGTCCCGCCCCGCTGAATCCCCGGTCGCCTGTCGGGCCGCCCGCCGCGCCGCCAGCTCTTCGAAGGCGACCAGCGACTCAGGGTTGGCCAGCGCCCCGCTCGCCGCCGCCCGCTCGGCCGGCGTACCGGTCAGGATCTTCTTCACCGGTACCTCGAGCTTCTTCGCCGAGAGGGTACGGGGCACCCCGCGCACCTGGTGGATCTCGTCGGGTACATGCCGGGGTGAGAGG
>JAFMQQ010000330.1 GCA_017354595.1 Micromonosporaceae bacterium | reverse complement strand
CCGCGGTCGGACGACCGACGAACTGATGCGCCTGGCGGCCACCTTCAGCACGCGGCCCGCGCTGCGGGAACTCGATCAGCTCCTGTCGACCGGCGAGATCGCCTCGGCCGCCCTGCTCGCCCTCGCGCTGCATGAGCTGGGCGTGCAGGCCGTGTCTCTCACCGGTGGCCAGGCCGGCATCCAGGCCACCGGCCCGCACGGTTCGGGTGTGATCAGCAAGGTGTCGGCCGACGTGATCACCGAGCACCTGGCAGCCGGTCGGGTCCCCATCGTCGCCGGGTTCCAGGCGGTCACCGGTGACGGCGATGTCATCACTCTGGGCCGCGGCGGGTCGGACACCACCGCCGTGGCGCTCGCGTCCGAACTCGGCGCGCGCTGCGAGATCTTCACCGATGTCGACGGCGTGTTCTCGGGCGACCCGCGCGTGGTTGAGACCGCCCAACTGCTGTCGCTGATACCGGCGGAGGTCATGACGGAGCTGGCGTTCGGCGGAGCCAGGGTGATGCACTCGCGCGCGGTCGAGCTGGCCGCACTGACCGGTCTGGATATCGAGGTTCGCAACTCGGCGACGCCGTCCCCGGGTACCACCATCGCGGCGGGCGCCGACGGGCTGGAAAGCCGGGGTTCCGTACTGGCAGTCGGCCATGACCGCGACGTGGCACGGGTACTGGTGCAGGCCCCGGTGGACCTGGCCCGCCAGGTGCTCGACGTGCTCGCCAGGCATGCGGTGCCGGCCGACCTCGTCGCCCGGTCGGGCAGCGGCGAAGCCGAGTTCCGGATGGGATTCACGGTCTCGGCCCGGCACGTGGAGCAGATGCGTGAGGCGCTGGAGTCGGCCGTACGGGCGGCGGGCGGCGTGGTCGCCATCGACGTACCGGTCGGCAAGGTGTCGCTGGTCGGCATCGGCATGCTCAACCGGCCCGAGCTCGTGACGCGGCTGCTGACCGTACTCGACCTGGCCGGCATCACCACAAGTTGGGTCTCGTTGACGCAGTTGCGTACCTCGGTCGTGGT
Source organism: Micromonosporaceae bacterium (assembly GCA_017354595.1). Taxonomy (GTDB): domain Bacteria; phylum Actinomycetota; class Actinomycetes; order Mycobacteriales; family Micromonosporaceae; genus DATEJJ01. The sequence continues at coordinate 3,496 of JAFMQQ010000330.1, read as the reverse complement.
GCCGCTGGATCGGGTCGACGAGGCGGTCGTGTTGGTGCACCGGGAATTCCAGCTCGGCGACTCCGCGCCGGCTGGGCTACGGAGGAAGGAGTAGGTGGCATGTGCATAAGCCCGACCATCGGCCACCGGCTGCGCAGCCAACGGCTCTCCCGCAACGGCGGCCGGCTGCTGATCGTCCCGCTCGACCATTCGGTCACGGATGGGCCGATCGTGGCGGACGGATCCATCGGTACCCTCGTCGACGCGCTCGCGGCGGGCGGAGCCGATGCGGTGGTGCTGCACAAGGGAACCGTTCGCATGGTGGATTACCGAGCCTTCGCGGATCTCTCGCTCATCGTGCATCTGAGTGCGAGTACCGCCCAGGCGCCCGATCCCGATGCGAAGTATCTGGTCGCGAACGTCGAAGAGGCGCTGCGGCTGGGTGCCGAAGGGGTGAGCGTCCACGTGAATGTCGGCTCGGCGGACGAGCGGCGCCAGATCGCCGACCTGGCCGCGGTCGCCGAGGCGTGCGACCGCTGGGGGATGCCACTGCTGGCCATGATGTATGCGCGGGGGCCGCGGGTGGACCCGCACGACCCCAACCGGCTGGCGCACGCGGCGGTACTCGCCGCGGACCTCGGAGCGGACCTGGTGAAGGTGCCGTACCCGGGATCGGTGGCGGCGATGGCCGATATCACCCACGGCTGCCCGGTTCCGGTACTCGCGGCGGGTGGTGCCCCGGCGCCGGACCAGCACACGCTCTTGTCCTATGTAGACGATGTGCTGCTCGCCGGCACCGGCGGCCTCGCGATGGGTCGCAACCTGTTCCAGGCCGCTGATGTGGCCGGGTTGACCCGTGCCGTGGCGGCCCGCGTACACGCCTCGGAGTCCGCACCGCGGCAGCCCGTACTGAGCCGTTGATCAGCCGTTGAAGCGAAGGAGTGCAGGATCGTGAAGGTCTGTTGGCTCGACATCCGCACGCTCGGTGCGGCCCGTGCCGCCATCGTCGAGGAGGCGGTACACCAACGCGTCGAGGCCGTGGTCGCCGATGATGTCGCCGCGCTGCAGGGTCTGCCGCCCACGGTGACGAAGGTGCTGCTGGCCGGCACGGAGCTACCGGACCAGTTGGACGGCGTGGACCTGGTCATCATGGATGCCACGCGCGGTGTGCCGGACGGGTACCGGTCCCGCGATGGTGTCGAGTTTGGACAGTACGTGGCGGTGAGCGATGCCGCCACGCTGGAGCGGGCATGCGAATCCGCCCGGACGCAGCCGTGGACGCTGATCTGGTTCGCGGACCCGACGAAGATCCCGCTGGAGATCGTGCTCGCGGCCGCGCACGGCGGCGCCGGCACGATCGTCACGGTCGTCGCCGACCAGCAGGAGGCCGAGATCGTCCTGGGTGTGCTGGAGCACGGCTCGGATGGCGTGATGCTCGCGCCGCGCGAGGTCGGTGACGCGACGCGGCTACGGGCCGCGGCCAGCGCCGAACCGGGCACTGTGCAGCTCACGGAACTCGAAGTGACCGGCCTGACCCGCATCGGCATGGGCGAGCGGGCCTGTGTGGACACTTGCTCGCACTTCCGCGAGGACGAGGGCATCCTGGTGGGCTCCCACTCCAAGGGGATGATCCTGTGCTGCAGCGAGACCCACCCGCTGCCGTACATGCCCACCAGACCGTTCCGGGTCAACGCCGGCGCGATCCACTCGTACACCCTGTCCCGGGGCGGCCGGACCAACTACCTCAGCGAACTGGGTGTGGGCAGCAGGGTGCTCGCGGTCGACGCGAAGGGACAGACCAGGCTCGTCGCGGTCGGGCGCGTGAAGATCGAGACGCGGCCGCTGCTCGCCATCGACGCCAAGGCTCCCGGCGGGCGCGAGGTCAATCTCGTCGTCCAGGACGACTGGCACGTACGGGTACTGGGGCCGGGTGGCACGGTGTTGAACTCGACCGACCTCAAGCCCGGCGACAGGGTGCTCGGGTACCTGCCACAGGAGGACCGGCACGTCGGGTACCCGATCAACGAGTTCTGCCTAGAAAAGTGAATATCTTCGATGTCCATGCCCGCCTCGCGCCCGGTCCGCGGGCCGCGGCACGGCTGGTAGACGCGTTCGACCGGTGCGGTATCGGACAGGCGGCCCTGGCGGCGGGCGGCATACTGCGCCCGGAGGTGCTGTCCCGGCAAATCGTGGACGGCACGTACACGACCGCCGACCCGGACAACGACGCGGTACTGGCGATCTGCGCCGGTTCGGCGGGACGGTTCCTGCCGTGGTACTTCGCCAACCCGCACCGCCCGGTGGCCGAGTACCGTGACCGCGCCGCGCAGTTCCGGGCACTGGAGATCTCGCCGGCGGTACACGGAGTACCGCTGACCGACCCTCGTGTGGCAGCCATGGTCGAGGTCGCGGCCGCGGCCGGCCACCCGGTGTACGTAGCGTGCCTCGTCCGCGCCGGCTGCGACGTCGCCGACCTGGTACGGCTCGCGAACTCGTACCTCACCACGACATTCGTGCTCGGGCACGCCGGTGCGACCACATTGGACTATCGCGCGGTGGAGCTGATCGCGCCGCACCCGAACGTGCTGTTCGAGGCCTCCGGTGGGTACACCGGGGTCCTGCGCGCCGCCCTCGACCAGTTGGGGGCGGGCCGGGTGCTGTTCGGGTCGGAGTACCCGATCCAGCACATCGAGGTGGAGTTGACGAAGTTCGACGTGCTCGGGCTGGCCGAAGACGACTGGGCACAGGTCGCCTGGCACAACGCCCGGCGCATTCTCGGTGAGGAGAAGGAGAGTGACCGCAACGATCGGCTCGCGTAGCGGGTTGCCCCAATTGGGCGACTGGCGCGACCCGGAGGAACTGCGCCGGCTGCAGGACGCGCAGCTGGCCCAGTTGCTCAGCTGGGCTGCCCGTTCGCCGTACTACACCAAGCTGCTGGGCGGCGCCCCGATGCCGGAGGACCGGGCCGGGTTCCAGCAGCTGCCACTGACCACAAAGGACGATCTGCGCGCCGGGTACCCGTTCGGCCTGCTGGCCGTGCCGAAGCGACGGCTGGCCACCTACCACGAGTCCAGCGGTACCGCCGGAACACCGACCGCCTCGTACTACACCGAGGAAGACTGGGTCGACCTGGCCGAGCGGTACGCCCGCAAGGTGGTGCCGATCGGTCCGGAGGACGTGTTCCTGGTACGCACGCCGTACGCGCTGATGATCACCGGGCACCTCGCCCAGGCGGCCGCCCGGATGCGCGGGGCCACCGTGGTACCGGGCGACAACCGTTCGCTGGCGATGCCCTACTCGCGCGTGGTGCGGGTGCTGCACGACCTGGGTGTCAGCCTCACCTGGTCGATGGCGACCGAGACGATGATCTGGGCCGCGGGCGCGGAACTGGCCGGGTACCGGCCCGGTACCGATTTCCCCGCGCTGCGCGCGCTGTACGTCGGCGGCGAGCCGGTGACACCGGTGCGCAAGGCACGCATCAGCCAGACCTGGGGCGTACCCGTGGTGGAGGAGTACG
>JAFMQQ010000329.1 GCA_017354595.1 Micromonosporaceae bacterium | reverse complement strand
CGAACTGGGCGCCACGGCTTCCCGGAACGTCCACAATGGCCACCCGGGCGCCGCCCTCGACGAGCATCCGGGCAACGCCGCCACCGAGGCCACCGGCGCCGCCGGTGACCAGTCCAACCGTCCTGGAGAGCTGCACGTCTGTGGAGGCTAGTCGACGACCAGGACCTCGGTTCCGGCGGCCACCCCGACCAGCTGTTGCTGGGCCGCCTTCGGGACCCGGATGCACCCGTTGGACACGTTCTTCCCGAAGACCGACGGGTTGTACCACGCGTGGATACCGGTGTGCGCGTTGGTGAGACCGGCGGCGACCGCGTCCGGGTGGTCGGGTACCGCACCCAGGGCCAGGATGTCCACGCCCGCATACTCGCTTCCCTGGCTGGGGGTACGGGCCAGCACGTAGGTCCGGCCGCGGGGCGTCGGGGTCCGGCTCGCGCCCAGCGCGACCGTCCACATGTGACGGACTAGCCCATCGCGCAACCAGACCAGCTGGTGCGTCCGGAGGTGTACCACGAGCTGGTCGTGCAACTGCGCCACGGTCCAGCCGGTCGGCGGTACCCAACCGACCCGCCGGTTGACCGATGGCAACAGCACCGCGCGCCAGCCCTGCCGCTCCCCCACGATCGGCATCACCAGCGGTACCCCGCTGATCGTCGGCGCCGCATAGGCCAGCGCCCGCCCGCCCGGCGCGGTATAGACGGCGAGCGTGCGGGTCGGGTGCAGGGCGGTGGTGAACGGGGCGGCCGAGGCCTGCCCGGGGTCGGCCGGGAAGCCGCCCGGTGTACGCCGGAAATAGTCGAGTACCGGCAGGCCCGCCGGCGCCGCCGGTACCGGGATCGCCACCGGCCTGGGCGACTGGCTCGGTATCGGCCGCACGATGGGGGTCCGGACCTGTGCATTGGCGGAGCTGGACGGTCCCCGGAGCCAGAGGGCGGCGCCGGCGACGAGCGCCACGAGGATCGCGACGGCCGGGACGAGAGTCCGCCACCGCCGCCTCAGGAGAGTCACGACGCCGAGAGTCACGACGCCCAGCCTAGGCGAGCGGCTCCGGCTCCGGGCGCGCTGCTGGCTTCGATACCCTAACGTGTCAGGCCGACTCCGCCGGAACCAGTGGTCGCCAGCGGCGGTGATAGCCTGCTGCCGTCGTCGGAAAGAACGAGTCAACGGTGGTTGATCAGATAGCAGAGGCATCCTCGGCGCGCACCCCGGAGGAGCGCACCCCGGAACAGCACGCCCCGGCCGCGGGGACGGCTGAGCCCGCGGCGCCCGCACCGGCACCCTCGGCGCTGCGCCGCCGGATCGCCGACGCGGCCGCGCTCGTCGTGCTGGTCGCCGGGTTCCTCGCCGTCAACGACATGCGGGCGTGGATCAGCACGCCGTACTGGCTGGACGAAATGTGGGTCGCGCTCTCGACCCGGGTGCCGTTGACCGATCTCCCGCATATCACCGGGTCCACCCCGATCGGCTGGACCCTGCTGCTGCGCCTGGTACCCGACCCCGATGCGCTGCGCCTGCTGCCAGCCGCCTTCGGCCTGCTTTCGGTGCTGGCGGCGTACGCCTTCGGCCGGATCGCCTTCCGCGGCGGTACCGCGCAGTCGACACTGGCCGGACTCGCCTGCTCCGGCGCGGTCCTGCTGCTGCCGGCCGGGCAGGTCCACCACGACCTCAAGCAGTACACCGCCGACGCGGCCGTCGCGGTGGCGTTCCTCGCGCTGGTGGCCTGGCTGGAGGCCGGCTGGTCCAGGCGGCGGCTGGTGGTTGTCGCGGCCGCCGGGCCGGTCGCCTTCCTGGTCAGTCAGGTCACGGTGATCGTTGCGGTGGCGAGCTTCGGCGGGCTTGTCATCGGTACCGCCGCCCGGCGGCAGTGGCGGCGGCTCGCCGAGACCGCGGTCCTGGGCGCGGCGAGCGGCCTGCTGCTGGCGGTCATCTACGGTGCCTTCGTCGCACCGGTACGGACACCGGCGCTGCGGGACTGGTGGAGCGGCTTCTACCCGTCGGTACCTCAGCTGCCCGGCTACCTGCACCACCGGCTCCAGCAACTCGGCCCCCAGTTGGGCTTCGGCCATGTGGCCGTGGTGTTGCTTCTGGCCGCGGCCGGCGTCGCCGTACTCGCCGCGCAGCGCCGCGGGATGACCGCGCTCGCCGTCCTCCTCACGCCGGCGATCGCGGTGATTCTGGGCGTGACGCGGACCTATCCCCTGCTGGACCAGCGCACCTCGTACTTCCTGATGGTGCAGTGGGCGGTCCTCGCCGGGATCGCGGTCGCCGGTGTCGCGGTGGGCGTGGCTCGCCTGGTCCCGGGTGGACCCGCGGCGCGCGGCCGGTTGGCGATCGCGTGCGTGCTCACGCTCGCCGTGCTCGGCTCGTTCGCGGCGACGCACCGGTTCTGGTACCGCTTCGACGGGCTGGACCCACGGGTACCGATGACCAACCAGCCGGCCCGCTACGACGTGCGTACCGCCGTCCGCTGGGTCGACCAGCACCGCCACCCGGGCGACGTGCTGGTCATCAACGACAGAGCCGTTTTCGGCTACATCTTCTACCACAGCGGTGCCTCGATGAGGTGGGTACCGGCGACCAACACGCTCGGCTGGGTGCCGGTGGCTCCGGTCGACCCGGACATCGTTGTCGTACCAGGGCGGGCTGCCTCGCAGATCCAGGACGCGGTCGGCCGTGCGGTGGCGCGTGCCCGGGCGAACGGGTCGGGCGCGCGGGTGCTGGTGCTGCGTACCGCCTGGTCGGCCGAGAAGGACTCGTGGCAGGCCGCGCTGGCGCCGTACCCGGTGACGTACTCGTACTCCGGGCTCGAACCCGTCGCCATCATCGCCCAGCCGTAGCTCGCTATGTCCAATGTGGAGGGACGAGCGGATGACGACCGGAGAGAGCATCGATCGCCGCCGGATCTGGGACCAGCTGGCGCCACGGTACGACAGTGCCATGCGCCGGACCGAGCCGCTGCTGGTCGGGCGCGATGCCCGCGCCCGGGTCTGCCGGCAGGCCACCGGGGATGTGCTGGAGGTCGCGATCGGCACCGGGTTGAACCTGCCGCACTACCCGGCCGGCGTCCGCCTCACCGCGGTGGACCTCAGCCCGGCCATGCTCGCCATCGCCGGCCGGCGCGCCACCGAGCTCGGCCTCGCCATCGACCTGCGTGAGGCTGCGGCCGAGCGGCTGCCCTTCGCTGAGGCGACCTTCGATACCGCGGTCAGCACGCTGTCGCTGTGCAGCGTGACCGATGACGGCGCGGCCGTCGCCGAGATGTACCGGGTGCTGCGCCCGGGTGGGCAGCTGCTGCTGCTCGACCATGTCGCGGCGACGAACCCGATCCTGCTTGCGCTGCAACGACTCTGGGAGAGGGTGAGCCTTCGTACGGCGGGCGACTACCAGACCCGCCATCCACTGTCGCACGTCCTGCGGGTCGGCTTCACGGTGCTCGACAGCCAGCGCACCAGGCTCGGTATGGTGCAACGGGTACGGGCGGCCAAGCCGGCGACCTGACGCCACGCGGTGACCGGCCGCCGGTGTCCTCCCACCGCCGCCGTCGCCAGACAGGGGGCGGCGTCCAGCCACGCCGCACTGGAAGATCGACTACTCGCCCGCCGACCCGGAGGTACCAATGTCGATCGCCAGCGCCACGCTCATTACCAACGACATCAGGCGGTTCGGGTCATCCATTGTGGACGCCCAAGGCGCGCGCATAGGGCGCTTCGGACTCCATCACCCCGGCCCGCGCCAACTGTCCTTGATCCACAGTGGACGGGACGCGGCCAGAGCCCGATAATCCTCCTGTGCCTGACGAGACCGTACGTCTTCAATTCATCCCCGTCGACGAGCGCCAGCGTGAGGTCGAGCTGCTGGCCAGGCTCAAGACCGGCATCGAGGATCTCGAGCTCGGCCCGGTCGGCGTCGAACACGCGCCGCCCGACCCGGAGACCATGGGACCAGGCCTCATCGCGTGGGTGACCGTCGTGCTGGCGGCCGGGCGCGGCCTGCGCGACCTGCTCAAGGTGGCCGCCGATTGGGCGCGGCGGGCCAACAACCCGGTCCGGGTACGGATCGGTGACGACGAGCTGGTCCTCTCCCACGCCACCAGCGACCAGCAGGACAGGCTCGTGGAGGCGTTCGTGCGCCGGCACAGCGCCGACTGACCATGGCCGACGACGACCTCGTCGAGGCGCCGCTGCTGCCGGACGAGCGCCGCTCCGCACTGGTCATCGCGACCGCGGCCTATCAGCACCGGGCATACAACCCGCTGCCCGGATCCGCCCGTGACCTGACCAGCATGGCCGAGATGCTCGGTGATCCGAAGGTCTGCGGGTTCCAGGTGCAGACCCTGCTGAACAAGCCCTACGCCGAGGTCTGGCTGGCCATCAACAGGTTCTTCAACAGCCGCACAAGAGACGAGCTGCTGCTGGTGTACTTCTCCGGCCACGGCATCATGGACGATCACGGCCGGCTGCATCTCGCCACGACCGACACCGACCCCGATACCCTGGCCGCCACGAGCATCGCGGCCC
>JAFMQQ010000328.1 GCA_017354595.1 Micromonosporaceae bacterium | reverse complement strand
GGCCCGCCCCTTCATGCTCGCTGTGTCCGCCGCGGGCTCCACTGTGGACAGCCGGTGTGGCCGCGGTCGGATCCCCTGGGCGGTACCCGCCGGCAGGGCGTGCCGTACCGGCGATCTGCGGCACCGGTTGACCGGGACGCCGATGGGGACACGGCCGGCCCGCCGGCATCAGGTCGGGGCGCGGGCGACGCGGCACCCATGCTTCTGCCGGTCGACCCGGTCAAGCCTGGCCTGCCGCACACGCCTGACCGGCTGGAGCCGTGACTTTGGTCATCCGTCACCTCCGCACCCAGCGGCCAAGGCCTTACGGTGTACTCATGCGCGACACAGCCGTCTCGCGGTACGCGGCCGGTCGGCTCTCCCCGGCCAGGCGGGAGTCCGACCTGGAGCGGTTGCGGCGCGAGCGGTTCGACGTGCTCGTCATCGGCGGCGGGGTGACCGGCGCCGGCGCGGCTCTGGACGCCGCCGCCCGCGGCCTCTCGGTTGCCCTGGTCGAGGCGTCCGACCTCGCCTCCGGCACATCCAGCCGGTCCACCAAGCTGATCCACGGCGGGCTGCGCTACCTGGAGCACCTCGAGTTCGGTCTGGTGCATGAGGCACTGCGGGAACGCGGCCTGCTCGCCGGGCGGATCGCGCCGCATCTGGTACGCCCGGTGCCGATCCTGGTACCGCTGACCGCGCCCGACGGGGTACGCGCGTTGCCGGTACGCGCCTGGCACCGGACCTACTACGGCACCGGTGTGGCGCTCTACGACGCGTTCGCGGGCGTCGCCGGCTTCGCCAGCCGGCTGGGCGGTGGCCACGGCATGGCGATGCCCGCCCACCGGCACCTGACCCGTACCCACACCCGGCGGATGTTCCCTTCGCTGCGCGAGCAGGCGCTCTCTGGTGCGATCCGGTACTACGACGGCCAGGTCGACGACGCCCGCTACGTGGCGACCATGGCCCGGACCGCGGCCAGCCTCGGCGCGGCCGTGGTCACCAGCGCGCGCGTGGTGGCGCTGAACCGCGAGGCGCGCGAGGTGACCGGGGCGGTGGTACAGGACGTGGAGACCGGCGAGCAGATCCCGGTCGCGGCGCGCACCGTGGTCGCGGCGACCGGGGTGTGGAGCGATGACATCTCCAACCTGCTCGACGGCCACCTGCCCGCGGTACGACCGGGGCTTCGGGTGCGGGCCAGCAAGGGCGTACACCTGGTGGTGCCCCGGTCGGCGATCACCGGCGAGGCCGGGCTGATCCTGCGTACGCCCACCTCGGTGCTGTTCGTCCTGCCGTGGGGCGGGCACTGGCTGATCGGTACCACCGACACCGACTGGGAGCTGGACCGCGCCCACCCGGCCGCCTCGGCCCGGGACATCGCCTACCTGCTCTCCCAGCTGAACGACTGGCTGGACCGGCCAGTCTCCATATCGGACATTGAAGGGGTGTACGCGGGACTGCGCCCGCTGCTGTCCGGCGAGGACGACCTGACCTCGAAGCTGTCCCGGGAACACGCGGTGGTGGAACCCATGCTCGGCCTGATGATGGTGGCGGGCGGGAAATACACCACCTACCGGGTGATGGCGGCCGATGTCATCGACCGGGCGGCCCGCCGCCTCGGTCCCGACGTACCGCCATCCGGCACCGACCAGCTGCCGCTACTGGGCGCGGACGGGTACCGTCCTTTGTGGACCAACAGGGCGGATCTGGCGCGGCGCCACCGGATCGGGGTGGGTGTGCTGGAGCACCTGCTGGAGCGGTACGGCTCGCTGAGCCGGGAGCTGCTCGCGATGATCGCCCGGCAACCGGCTCTGGGCCGGCCGATCGATGGCGCTCCGGAATACCTCGCGGCGGAGGCGGTGTACGCGGTCGAGGCGGAGGGTGCGCTGCACCTGGAGGATGTACTCGCCCGGCGTACCCGCATCTCCATGGAGACCAGCCACCGGGGCGAGGCGAGCGCCGAGCACGTGGCGGAGTTGATCGGCGATCTGCTCGGCTGGGACGAGGCGGCCCGGGCGAGCGAGGTGGAGCACTACCTGGCTCAGGTGGCGGCTGAGCGGGAGTCCCAGCGGATGCCGGATGACCTGGCGGCGGACGCGGCGGCGCTGGGCGCCCCGCAGGTGCGCGGCGCCAGCCAGGTGGCTTAACGCTGCCAGTACGCCGGCCGCTCCAGCACGATCCCGTCGGCGGTGACCACCTTAACCGGCAACTGTGCCCGGCTCACCTTGTCCCGGCCGATCCGGTACACGGCGTCGGCGGTCGTGCCAAGGTACAAGGCATTCCCGGCCGGTAGGGACGAGCTCCGGTCCAACGGCCTCCGGTTTCGGGGGCCGTCTCTTTATGCCACAGAACGCGCGCCGCCGCTACGGCGCGAGTACGTCGTCGGCGTCGACGATGGTGTAGCCGTATCCCTGCTCGGCCAGGAAGCGCTGCCGGTGCGCGGCGTACTCAGTGTCCACAGTGTCCCGTGCCACCACGGTGTAGAAATGCGCCTGCCGGCCATCCGCCTTCGGCCGCAGTACCCGGCCCAGCCGCTGCGCCTCCTCCTGTCGCGAGCCGAAGGTACCCGACACCTGGATCGCCACCGCCGCCTCCGGCAGGTCGATCGAGAAGTTCCCGACCCGGGAAATGACCAATGTGGAGACTGCGCCGGCGCGGAACTCGTCGAACAGCCGCTCCCGTGCCCGCGTCGTGGTCGAGCCCTCCACCACCGGCGCGTCCAGGAACTCGGCCAGCTCGTGCAGCTGGTCCAGGTACCCGCCGATGACCAGCACCTGGTCGCCCGCGTGCCGGTCCACCAGTGCGCGTACCACCGGCAGCTTGGTGCGCGCCGTGGCCGCCACCCGGTACCGGTCCTCCGGCTCGGCGGTCGCGTACGCCATCCGTTCCGCCTCGGTCAGCGTGACCCGCACCTCGGTGCATTCGGCCGGCGCGATCCAGCCCTGCGCCTCGATGTCCTTCCACGGGGCGTCGTACCGTTTCGGGCCGATCAGCGAGAAGACGTCGCCCTCGCGCCCGTCCTCCCGGACCAGCGTCGCGGTCAGGCCGAGCCGCCGGCGGGCCTGCAGGTCCGCGGTGAACCGGAAGATGGGTGCCGGCAGCAGGTGTACCTCGTCGTAGATGACCAGGCCCCAGTCCCGGGCGCCGAACAGGTCCAGGTGGGCGAAGGCGCCGCCGCGGCGGGTGGTGAGGATCTGGTACGTGGCGATCGTGACCGGCCGGATCTCCTTGCGCTCGCCGGAGTACTCGCCGATCTCCGCCTCGGTGAGGGTGGTCCGGGCGAGCAGCTCCCGCTTCCACTGCCGGCCGGCGACCGTGTTGGTCACCAGGATCAGCGTGGTCGCCTTAGCCTCGGCCATCGCCGCCGTCCCGACCAGGGTCTTGCCGGCACCGCAGGGCAGCACCACCACACCCGAGCCACCGGCCCAGAAGTGCTGCACCGCCTCCCGCTGGTACCCGCGCAGCTGCCAGCCCTCCTCGGCCAGCTCGATCGGGTGCGCCTCGCCGTCCACGTAGCCGGCCAGATCCTCAGCCGGCCAGCCCAGCTTCAGCAGGGCCTGCTTGAGCCGGCCGCGCTCGGATGCGTGTACCACGATGGTGTCCTCGTCCACCTTGGCGCCCAGCATCCCGGCCAGCTTCTTGGACTTCGCCACCTCAACCAGCACCGCCCGGTCCAGCGCCCGCAGTACCAGCCCGTGCGCCGGATCGTTGACCAGCTGCAGCCGACCGTACCGGTCCATCGTCTCGGCCACATCCACCAACAGCGCGTGTGGCACCGGGTACCGGGAGAAGCGCAACAGCGCGTCAACGACGGACTCCGCGTCGTGGCCGGCGGCCCGCGCGTTCCACAACCCCAGCGGAGTCAACCGGTACGTGTGTACGTGTTCGGGTGAGCGTTCGAGTTCGGCGAAGGGCGCGATCGCCATCCGGCAGGCCAGCGCGTCGCGGTGGTCGACCTCAAGCAGCAGGGTCTTGTCGGACTGCACGATCAGGGGCCCGTCACTCATCTGCCTGCTTCTCCTCCCGACGCGCGCGGACCATCCAGTCTCTCACGGGTCCGGTGGCGACCCGAACGATTCGATCTGGACCACCCGGCGATCGGATTTGGTCCGATCGGTGCGCAACTGACGGGGGTACCTGATGCGTCTACTTGGCAGGAGCCCCGCCAGGGCTTCGAACGGTGCCGGGGCGGTACGCGTCCGGGCCGCGACGGGAGCGGCGGCAGGGTCCGGGGTCTTTACCCTTGGTCGTCGAGCGGCAACGGGGGCGGGCGCGTCGTCCCGCGCCGGCAGAGCCGGTGTTGCCGGCGCGCTAGCCGCGGTCCGAACTCACGGGCTTTCCAGCACCGCGGCGGTGATCCGGTGCAGCGCGAAGGTGTGCAGGGTGTCGGTACGGTCGTCCTCGGCGCGCAGGAAACCGGCGCCGATCGAGACCGGCCGGACCAGCCGGGACGCGGTCGCGCCATGTGCGTCCACGTAGCCGACCCAGACCCGCTGCTTGTCCCGCAGAGCCTGCTGCAGGATCGCCAGCGCCTGGGT
>JAFMQQ010000327.1 GCA_017354595.1 Micromonosporaceae bacterium | reverse complement strand
GGCGCCTCCATCTCCGAAAGCCGTTGCAGCATCGGCTCGTAGAGCGCGCGGGAGGACCCGGCGCAGCGGCGCGCCAGGATGAGGTGCAGGCCGATGTCGCGTGCGTGCGGCAGCAGCTCCACCAAGGGCTCCAGCGGGTTGCTGCCGGCCGCGACCATCTCGTAGTCATCGACGAGCAGGTACACATCCGGCCCCGACCACCAACTGCGGTTGCGCAGTTGCTCCGTGGTGACATCGGAGCCGGGGAGCCGGTCCTTCATGGCATCCAGCAGCGCGACGGCCATCTCCTCGGCCGGCTGTGCCGACGCCGAGTAGTCCAGCAGGTGCTCGCCCTCCAACACCCCGAGCAGCGTGCGCCGGTAGTCGACGATCGCCAGCTTGGCCTGCGCCGGCGTGCGGTTCTCGGCGATGTACCGGGCGATCAGGCGCAGCAGGTTGGTCTTGCCGCACTCCGAGTCGCCGAAGATGACCAGGTGCGGCTCGGTGTCGAAGTTGAGGTACACCGGGGCGAGGTACGTCTCGTTCAGGCCGACCGGTACGCCCTTGTGGTCGCGGTCGCTGGCCTGCGCCAGCTGTCCCGCGGGCAGCATCCGGGGCAGCAGCCGCAGCCGCGGGGCGGGTGGGTGTGGCCATCCGCCGGCGACCCGCTTCACCAGATCGGCGGTACCGGCGGACAGCTCGTCGTCGCCGGTACCGCCGTCGATCCGCGGTACGGCGGCGAGGAAGTGCAGCTTGTCGTTGGTGATTCCACGACCTGGCGCCTTCTCCGGGACGTTGGCGGCCGCCCGGCGGTCCACCTCGGAGTCGGTCGGGTCGCCGAGCCGCAGCTCCAGCCGGGAGGTGAACACGTCGCGCATGTTGTAGCGGATCTCGGCCCAGCGGGTGGCGGTCAGCACGATGTGGATGCCGAAGCCCAGGCAGCGCCCGGCGAGCGCGACGATGGCGTCGTCCAGATCGTCGTTCTCCTGCCGCAGAGTGCCGTATCCATCCACAATGAGGAATACATCACCGAACGGGTCGTCCGGGAACTCGCCCCGGGCGCGCATGTCCCGGTAGGTTTCGATCGACTCGATGCCGTTCTCGGTGAAGACCGACTCCCGCTCGTCGAGCAGCACGCTCACTTCGGCCACCGTGCGCCGTACCGACTCGACATCGCGCCGTACCGCCACGCCGCACACGTGTGGCAACCCTTCCAGGGCGCGCAGCGCACCGCCGCCGAAGTCGAGACAGAAGAACTGGACCTCGCGCGGCGAATGGGTGAGCGCGAGGGAACTGATCATCGTGCGCAGCAGGGTGCTCTTCCCGGTCCGTGGCCCACCGATGATGAGCACGTTGCCCGCGGCACCGCCCAGGTCGACCACGAGCGGGTCGCGGCGCTGCTCGAACGGGCGGTCCACCACACCGACCGGGGTGATCAGCCGCATGTGCTCCCGCCAGTGCGCCGCGACCAGGCCCCGCTCCTCGTCGACGACCAGCGGCCCGAGCAACCCCTCGAGACCGTCGGAGCGGTCCAGCGGCGGCAGCCATACCTGGTGCGGCGGCGGGCCCTGGCCGCGCAGCCGGTCCACGATGACATCGAGCATGGTGATCTGCCGGCCCGCCTCCTCCTCGTCCTTGTCAGCGGGCGCCGCGACCGACTCCTCGGCCAGGTCGGCGGGCAGCGGTACGAACGTGGTGCCGTACGGGACGACCCGCCGCCGTACCACCGACTGCGCATGCTCGCCGCGCGCCGAGAGTGCCCGGTACGCCCCGGAGACGTATGCAGCCCGGAACCGGAGCATCCGCTCGGTGCCCACCTTGAGGTATCCGTGGCCGGGCGCGTTGGGCAGCTCGTACGCGTCGGGCACGCCGAGCACCACCCGGCTCTCCATCGCGGAGAAGGTACGCAGCCCGATCCGGTACGACAGGTGCGTGTCCAGCCCGCGCAGCCGCCCCTCCTCAAGCCGCTGGCTGGCCAGCAGCAGGTGGACGCCGAGCGACCGGCCGAGCCGGCCGATCATCACGAACAGGTCGATGAAGTCGGGCTTGGCGGAGAGCAGTTCGCTGAACTCGTCGCAGATGATGAGCAGGCTCGGCAGTGGCGCCAGTTGCTCACCGCCGCGCCGGGCCTTCTCGTACTCGTACCGGGAGACGTAGTTTCCGGCGGCGCGCAGCAGCTCCTGGCGGCGTACCATCTCGCCGGCGACCGCATCCTGCATCCGGTCGACCAGAGCCAGCTCCTCGGCCAGGTTGGTGATGACCGCGCTGGTGTGCGGCAGCGCGTCCAGCGACACGAAGGTCGCCCCGCCCTTGAAGTCCACCAGCACGAAGTTGAGTTCCTCGGAGGAGTGGGTGATCGCCAGCGACGAGACGATGGTGCGCAGCAGCTCGCTCTTGCCGGAGCCGGTGGCGCCGATGATCAGGCCGTGCGGGCCCATGCCCTCCAGCGCCGACTCCTTGAAGTCGAGCTCGATGGTCGCACCCTCCGGGCTGATCCCCAACGGGATGCGCAGCCGGTCGCGTTCGGCCCGCGGCCGCCAGGTCTGCGCCGGGTTCACCGCGCCGGCGTCGGCCAGACCCAGCAACTCCGGCAGCTCCATGATGCGCGAGGTCGCCTCCACCGCCGCCTCTTCGTGCTGCGAGACGCGGTACGGCGCCAGCTGCCGGGCCAGCCCTTCGGCCTGCACAACGCTCATCGCGTCGGGCCGACCCAGTGGCGTGGTCCGGTTGCCGCGGTCGGCGGAGAGCCCATCGGCGGAGACATTCAGGCACAGCAGCCACCGTCCGGCCTCGCGTGGCACCATCCCGGACAGGTCCAGGACGGTGGTGCCGAGCACGCTCTGCCCGGTGAGCTGGTTCAGCGGGCCCACCTCGCCACCGTCCAGCACCACCAACAGGTGAGCCGCGGTGGTCAGCGGGCGGGCGTCCGGTGAGTGTCGCGGTCGTACCGACAGGTCCTCGCCGAGTACCTTCTCCAGCGCGTCCATCGACTCGAAGACCAGCCGGCTGGCACCGGCGGCGTCCGGGTGCGCGTCATCCTGGGCGTGCGGCAGCCACTTCACCCAGTCCCATTCGGCGTGCCGCTCCGGCGCCGCCACCACGGCGATCCGTACGTCATCGGGGGAGTGGAAGGCGGCCGCCTGGCAGAGGATCGCCCGGGCGAGGGAGGTGACCGGCTCGCGGTCGCCGCGCAGTACCACCCGGCTGAACGCGCGGATCTGGATCGCCAGTGGCAGGTCCGGTACCACCGACTGGGCGCGGACGAACCGGCGCAGCGCCACCGCGGTCAGCGGCTCCAGATCCTCGACCGGTCGCGTCTCCGGCGGCACGATCGTGATGGCCAGTCGCTGCGCCCCGTGCGCAACCCGTACCTCGCCGAAGTCCTCGTCGTTGGTCCGCCGCTCCCACAGCCGGCGCGACGCGGCGACCGACCAGAGGTTGCCGGGCGCGGGATGGCGCCAGCGCAGCGCGGTGCGTTGGGTGGCCGCGGCGCGCCGCGCCTGCCGCCGCGCCTGCGCCAGGTAGCGCATGTAGTCGCGACGCTGTGCGTCGATCTCGGCCTTCTTGCTGCCCTGGTGGCTGCTGATGGAGGTGCCGGCCATGCCGAGCATGGACAGGCCGAACAGGCCTCCGACGACGTAGTTCAATATGCCGCCGCCGCGATTGGAGTAGAGAATCGCCATCGCGGCAACGCCGCCGACCATCGGCAGGATCATCAGGAACTGGCCGATGCTGCGCGGCAGGGCGGTGGGCAGTTCGGGGGGCGGCTCAAGCCGCAGCTCGCCGCGTGGCATCGGCGGCGCGGGTTGGCGAGCAGGCCGCCGGAACAGGACCGTACTCAACGGCGTACCGCCGACAGATCATCCATGACATGCCTCTGGCTGCTTGACTGGCGCCTGCTTCGGGGGGCGCGCCGGTCCCGCCTCATTGCTCGCTGCCTGACTACTAGACCTTGCCGTGAATACTATAGGTGCCGCGCGATGGCTCGGGAGGGATGGCGGATGGCGACCAGTGGGCTGAGCCGGGTCACCGTGGTCGCACCACGGATGCGGGTCGATCTCGCGCTACCTTCGGATGTTCCGTTCGCGGACCTGCTGCCGACGCTGCTCGGGCACGCCGGCGCGGACCTGGGTGACGACCCGGCCGCGCGGGACGGGTGGACCCTGTCCCGCCTCGGCGGCGCGCCGCTTGACAGTTCATACAGCCCGGCACAGCTGGACGTACGCGACGGCGAGCTGCTCTACCTGCGCCCGCGGGGCGATGAGGCACCGGCCGCCGTCTTCGACGATGTGGTCGACGCAGTGGCCACCGCGGCCCGCCAACGCGCCGGCGCCTGGGAGGGATCCACCACTCGCGCCTTCGGCCTCACCCTCGGCGCGCTGGCACTGCTCGGTGGCGCGGTGGCGGTACTGCTCGCCGGGCCGCCACAGTTGCCGGGTGCGCTGATCGGGTTGGCGTTCGGCGCCGCGCTACTGGTCGTCGCGGTGGTCCTCGCCCGGGCCGTCGGCGATCCCCGCGCGGCCACCATATTCGGACTGGT
>JAFMQQ010000326.1 GCA_017354595.1 Micromonosporaceae bacterium | reverse complement strand
CGCCTGAGGCGCGCAGCGCCGTACCCGGTCCCGACGGCTAGCCGACCGGGCCGGTGGCGAGGATGAAGCTGCCGGTGTGCGAGGCGCCCGCGGTGTCGGTCCAGCCGATGCTGACCTTGTCGCCGGGATGGTGCCGGTCCAGCAGGTCGGTCAGGTCGTTCGGGGTGCCGACCGGTTCACCGTTGACCGAGACGATCACGTCGCCGACCACCAGTCCGCCCTTGTCCGCCGGCAGGCCCTGGACGATGTCACTCACCTCGGCGCCGTTGCCGTCCTGGGAGTTCTTCACGCCGATACCGAGGAAGCCGGTCGCCCCGAGGTGGATCTTCGTCGAGGACTGCCCCGCGATGATCTGGTTGATGATCGCCACCGCCTTGTTGATCGGGATGGCGAAGCCATCGCCGCCGGACTGGTTGGTCCGGAAGTCGACCGACGCCGCCGTGTTGATCCCGATCACCTTCGCCGACGCGTTCACCAGCGGGCCACCGGAGTCGCCCGCCTGGATGTTGGCCGCGACCTGGATCAGCCCGGACAGCTCCTGCGAGGTACCGCCGATTTCGTCGCTCGCGGTGATCGACTGGTTGAGCGCGGTGATGGTACCGCTGACGACAGACGGGCTGCCGCCCTTGCCGCCCGCGTTGCCGATCGCCACGATCGGGTCCCCGATCCTGACCCCGGAGGAGTCGGCGAGCTTCGCGGTGGGCAGGTTGGAGGCGCCCTTCATCTGCAGCAGCGCCACGTCATCGGTCCGGTCATAGCCGAGCACGCTTGCGTCGAAGGCACGCCCGTCCGTGACTTCGGTCACCTTGACGCTGGTGGCGCCGGAGACGACGTGGTTGTTGGTGAGCACCAACCCGGAGGACTTGAGCACGATGCCGGTACCGGCGGCGCGGCCGGAGTTGAAGCCGAGCACCGTGTTCACGTCCACGATCGCCGGGTTCACCGAGCGGGCGATCGCGGTCGGGTTGACGCTGGCGTTGGGGTTGGGCGCGGTGCTCGAGTCGGGCGGGATGGTGATCGCCGGGGGGTTGGCCCGGGTACCGTCGGCCGCCGGCGACGGCTGGTGCATGACCCGGCCGAGGAAGACCACGGCGCCCAGCGCGACCGCGATCAGCACGGCGACGCTGACCAGTGCGCCGACCACGGCGCCCGGGCGGGTGCCCTTGGGTGGCGGGGGCGGCAGCTGACCCGGGTACGGCGGCGGCCAGAACGGCGGCTGCCCGTAGGGCTGCTGCCCGTACGGCGGCTGGCCGTACGGCGGCTGTGGGCCGAACGGGGGCTGCTGGCCGTACGGCTGCTGCCCGGGTGGATACGGGTACTGGTATCCCGGCGTCCACCCCGTCGGAACTGGCTCTTGCGGTGGGTACCGGTGTGGCCCGCTCATCGATGCATCCTTTCACGACACCCTTGGGACGCGCTCGTGGCGTCTGTACCCAGTAGAGCCCGAGTACCTGAGAGTTCGCCAAATGAAACCTGTACGGTTGCCGTACCCAGCACGCCGCCCGTCACTCCATTGAGCTTACGGAACGAGGAACAGTCGCCCGGGCAGCTTCCGGGCGAGCCGGGCACGGATACCGTCGCTGCATGCGAATCCTGGTCACCGGGGCGGCCGGGTTCATCGGGTCACATGTCGGGCACGAACTGTCGGCGGCCGGACACGAAGTGTCAGGGCTGGACTGCCTGCACCCGTCCGTACACCCGATGGCGGGCGCGCCCGGCAGCGGCGATATCCGGGACCCGGTGGCGGTACGGTCGGCGCTGCGCGGCATCGACGCGGTGGTGCACCACGCGGCGCTGGTCGGGCTCGGTCTGTCCACAGCGGACATTCCCGAGTACGTCTCCTGCAACGACCTGGGCACCGCGGTGCTGCTCGCCGGGATGGCCGAGGCGGGGGTACGCCGCCTGGTGCTGGCCAGCTCCATGGTCATCTATGGCGAGGGTCGGTACGCCTGCGACCGGCACGGTACCGTGCGACCCGGCCCGCGCAGGGTCGCCGACCTGGATGCGGGGCGCTTCGAGCCGCCCTGCCCGCACTGCGGCCAGCCGTTGGCGGCCCAGCTGGTACCCGAGGATGCGCCGGCCGACCCGCGCAGCGTGTACGCCGCCACCAAGCTGGCGCAGGAGCACCTCTGCGCGGCCTGGGCCCGGCAGACCGGCTCGCGAGTGGTGGCGCTGCGCTACCACAACGTCTACGGCCCGCGGATGCCCCGGGACACGCCGTACGCGGGAGTGGCGTCGCTGTTCCGCTCGGCGCTGGAACGCGGCCAGCCACCCCGGGTCTTCGAGGACGGCCGGCAACGGCGGGACTTCGTGCACGTCCACGATGTGGCCCGGGCGAACCTGGCGGCACTGCGCGCGACCGGGGACGCCGCCGACCGGGCCGGCTTCACCGCGTACAACATCTGCTCGGGAGAACCGCACACCGTGGGTGAGATGGCCGCGGCCCTGGCCACCGCGTACGGCGGCGCGCAGCCGGTCTGCACCGGCGAGTACCGGCTGGGCGACGTGCGGCACGTGGTGGCGGACCCCGCGCTGGCGCGCGCCGAGCTGGGCTTCGCCGCCCGGGTACCCTTCGCCGAAGGGGTCAGCGAGTTCGCCCGGGCCCCGCTGCGCGTATAGGCGGTACGGCATGCAGACCGTGCTGGTCGTCGACGACGACCTGACCGTGCGCGATGTGGTGCGGCGGTACCTGGAGCACGCCGGGCACCGGGTGCTGCTGGCCGGCGATGGCGACGAGGCGCTGCGCCTGATCGGTTCCGCACAGCCGGATCTGGTGGTGCTGGACATCATGCTGCCCGGCGTGGACGGGATCGAGGTGTGCCGGCGGACCCGGTCGGGCTGCGCCGGCGGGCGCAGTTCGCAGGTGCCGATCGTGATGCTCACCGCGCTCGGCCAGGAGGAGGACCGCATCCTCGGCCTGCAACTGGGCGCCGACGACTATGTCACCAAGCCGTTCAGCCCGCGGGAGCTCGCGCTGCGGGTGGAGTCGGTGCTGCGCCGCTCGCAGGGAGCGGCGGCGCGCGGCGGCGGCCCGGAGCCGGTGCTCGTCGACGGCGACCTGTGCGTGGACGTGCCGGCGCGCACCGCCACGCTCGGCGGGCGGCCGCTCTCGTTGACACTGCGCGAGTTCGACCTGCTCGCCTTCCTGATCGCCAACCCCGGCGTCTCGTTCAGCCGGGCCGACCTGCTGGAACGGGTATGGGGCTGG
Organism: Micromonosporaceae bacterium; assembly: GCA_017354595.1. Lineage (GTDB taxonomy): Bacteria > Actinomycetota > Actinomycetes > Mycobacteriales > Micromonosporaceae > DATEJJ01. The sequence continues at coordinate 1,321 of JAFMQQ010000326.1, read as the reverse complement.
AGCTTCGGCGACCAGTCCACTGTGACCGTCCACGTGCGACGGTTGCGGGAGAAGGTGGAGCAGGACCCGGCCCGGCCGGCGCGTATCGCCACCGTGTGGGGCATCGGGTACCGGTACGACAGGCGGGAGTAGCTGTGCTGATCGAGCTGATGCACATCGCGCCGTACGCGGTGCTCTTCTCGCTGCCGCCGGCGCTGCTGGGTGGCATCGCGCTGCGACTGGCGCGCCGCCGCTCGCTGGCCACGGCGATGACGGTGCTGGTGCTGGTACCGCTGTTCGCCACCTTTGTCGGGGTGCTCGGTGTCGCCAGGTTCATGCTCACCCCGATGCTCACCACCACGCTGCTGGTCTGCCTGCTGGTGGCGACGGTGACGGTACCCATCGCGGTGCTGCTGGGCCGCAGCATGGCGCGGCGCAGCGTGTGGGAACGGGAGGCGCGCGCCCGGGAACGGGCTTCGGAGGCGTCCCGCCGGGAGCTGATCGCCTGGGTCAGCCACGACCTGCGCACCCCGCTGGCCGGGATCCGGGCGATGGCCGAGGCGCTGGCCGACCGGGTGGTCAGCGAACCGGCGGAGGCGCACACGTACGCGGTGCGGATCGGTACCGAGGCGCAGCGGCTGGCGTCCATGGTGGACGATCTGTTCGAGCTGTCCCGGATCACGGCGGCGGCGCTGCGCCTGACGATGGCGGCGGTACCGCTGCGCGACGTGGTGGACGAGGCGATCGCGGCGGAGACACCTGTGGCGCGCAGCCGGGGGGTGCGGCTGCGGGCCGAGGCGGAGGTCTGGCCGACGGTACTGGGCAGCGACCCGGAACTGGCCCGGATCGTGCGCAACCTGGTCGCCAACGCGGTACGGCACACGCCACCTGACGGTACCGTCGCGGTCCGGGCCGGCGTGGATGGCGACCGGGCATTGCTGTGTGTCGATGACGCTTGCGGTGGCATCCCGCCGCACGAGTTGAGCCGGGTCTTCGACGTGGCGTACCGGGGAAGCGCGGCGCGCACGCCGGGGCTGGATGGGCACGCACCGGCCGGCGCGGGCCTGGGGCTGGCGATCGCGCGCGGGTTGGTCGAGGCGCACCACGGCCGGATCACCGCCCGCAACCACGGCCCCGGCTGCCGGTTCGAGGTACACCTGCCACTGGTCGCCGGCGCCGGCCGCGCGCCGCTCACCAGTTCGTCAGCACCAGGTGGTTGACCAGCAACGCGGTCGCCGCCTGGGCCGCGAGCCACCAGCGGCGGTGCGGGGCGGGCAGCGTCCACGCCGCGGCCAGCAGCCACACCGCGAACGGCAGCCAGATCCGTTCGGTCTCCGCCTTG
>JAFMQQ010000049.1 GCA_017354595.1 Micromonosporaceae bacterium | reverse complement strand
CCCGCGCAGCGCCGCGGTGCCGCCTTCGGCATCTGGGGCTCGGTCGCCGGGATGGCGACCATCGCCGGGCCGGCGCTGGGCGGGTTGCTGGTAACCACCCTCGGCTGGCGCTGGATCTTCCTGGTCAACCTGCCGATCGGCGCACTGGCTCTGGCGCTGGCGATCCGGTACCTGCCGGATACCAGATTCAGGTCGCCGGCCGGCTCCACCCACCCCACCGGCGGGCGCAAGCACCGGCTGGACTGGCCGGGGACGCTGCTGGCATCGCTGGGCCTGTTCCTCATCTGCGCGGGGCTGATCGAGGGACCCTCGCATCGCTGGGGCACGATCTGGGGCCCGCTGTCCATCCCCGCCTTCCTCGGTGCCGGCCTCGCCGTCATGGCGCTGTTCATCTGGTACCAGCGCCGGATCCGCGACCGCGAACCGCTGGTACCCGCGGAGATCTTCGCCGACCGCAACTTCGCCACCATGGCCGCGGTGGTCGCCACCATCTCGTTCGGCATGCTGGGGCTGTTCCTACCGCTGGTCATCTTCCTGCAGTCGGTGCTGTCGTTGAGCGCGCTGCACGCCGGGCTGATCCTGGCGCCGATGTCGCTGGCTTCGGTGGCCAGTGCGCCGTTCGCCGGCCGGATGGCGGACCGGCGCGCGGCCAAGGACGCGTTGATGGCCGGCCTGGTGCTGTGGGCCGGCGGGATCGGGCTGGTGCTCTGGGCGACCCGGCTCTACTACGACCGCAACCAGCTCATCGTCGGGCTGATCATCGCCGGCTTCGGCCTGGGCATGACGTTCGCTCCACTGCAGAGCGTCGCGATGCGCCGCATCCGGCCGCACGCGGCCGGAGCCGCCGCCGGCGTGATGAACACCGCGCGGCAGATCGGCGCGGTACTCGGCTCCACGGTGACCGGTGCGCTGTTGCAGACACAGCTCGCCGGCCGGCTCGGCCCGGCCGCACGCGACGACGTACAGGCGCTGCCGGTGTCCTTCCAACCGTGGGTGCTGGACGGTTTCGAGAAGGCGGCGAAGACCGCGCAGGGATTGGAGGTGGGCGCCGGCGAGACGGGCGGGCACCTGCCGGCCGACCTGCCCTCGTCGGTACGGCCGGCGATCGAACAGGTCGCCCACAAGATCTTCCAGGACGCGTACATCCCGGCGATGCGGATCACGCTGATCGTCCCGATCGTGATGCTGGTGCTGGCACTTGTCGGCGCATCCCTGGTACGGCAGCCGGAGGCCGCACCGAACCAGGACGCGGAACCGGAGCCTGACAAATCAGTTGAGCCGGCCTAGCCGCGCCCGTACGGTGGTCAACAGCGACGGCGAGCTCTCCACTGTGGAGCTTCGCAGGCGGGTGTTGGCGCCCAACCGCTTCTCATAAGAGTGGTCCGCCCGGTTCGACACCGGGGCCTGCGACGAGGTTGCACTTCCCGGTGCGCAGACATTCGGATACTTCGAGGTTCAACTCCTTGCGCGCCCTCCCTCGGGCGCGTTGCCCGGTTGGCGGGCGATCCGGGTGTCGACCTGATCTCGGGGAGTCCACTCCAGACACAGCTGTGCCCGGTGCGCAGAACACGGTTACTTCCTTCTGGGGGCGGATACTGCGGGTTCGAGTCCCGCCAGCGGCTGCGGTCGCTGTGGCCCAACTGGTAGAGGCGCCGACAAAAGTCACCGTGGTCGACCTGAACTCGGGCACTCCGGTCTGGAGGCGGCTCCCACTGTCCAAAGGAGACGCGTTGAGCAAGTTCAACACGCGCGCGGCTCGCCCCGCGGTGCGCCCGGGTCCGGTCGTCGCCGAACCGGTACCGACAGGCCACACCTACGAGGGTGGCGCCGGGTACGCCCACGACGCGAAGAGCGAACTCTTCCTGCTCGCCGTGGCGAACTTCGCCAGCGAACAGACCTTCTACGAGAAGGCGGCCGACCGGGACCGGCGCTACGTCGACCTGGTCCACACCGTCGCGGTCGTCGATCCAGAGTGGACGGCCAGGTTCCTGCGCTGGCTGCGGGCGGAGGCGAACATGCGCTCCGCCTCGCTGATCGGCGCGCTGGAGGCGGCGAAGGCGATGCTGGCCGCGAACATGCCCGGCTCGCGTGGCATCGTAGCCTCGGTGCTGCAGCGGGCCGACGAGCCCGGTGAGGCGCTGGCATACTGGACGGCCAGCTACGGCCGGGCGGTACCCAAGCCGGTCAAGCGGGGCATCGTCGACGCCGTCGCCCGGCTGTACACCCAGCGGTCGCTGCTGAAGTACGACACGCCCTCGCACGGCTACCGGTTCGCCGACGTCATCGACCTCGTGCACCCGACGCCCGCCGCGGACAAGCCGTGGCAGGGCGAGCTGTTCCGGCACGCGCTGGAGCGCCGGCACGGCCGGGACAGCGAGATTCCGGCCGTCCTGACGATCGTCGCGGCGCACGCGGCCCAGCGCCGGGAGGCCGGCGGCGACCCGGCCCGGATGCTCGACCCGGACGCGCTCGGGCGCGCCGGCCTGACCTGGGAGCAGACGCTGTCGCTGGCCGGTCCGGCGGTGGCGAAGGAGCGGCTGTGGGCGGCACTGATCCCCACCATGGGGTACATGGCGCTGCTGCGTAACCTTCGCGGCTTCGACGAGGCCGGTATCGACGACGAGCTCGCCGCCCGGGTGGCGGCGAGGCTGGCCGATCCGGCCGAGGTGGCCCGGTCGCGGCAGTTCCCGTACCGGTTCCTGGCCGCGTACGAGCAGGTGCGGTCGCTGCGCTGGGGTCCGGCGCTGGACAAGGCGTTGCAGCTGTCGCTGGCGAACCTACCGGCGCTGCCCGGCCGGTCGCTGATCCTGGTCGACACGTCGGCGTCGATGTCCTCGGGTGGCTTCTCGAAGCGCTCGACGATGAGCCCGGTCAAGGCGGCCGCGGTCTTCGGGGTGGCGCTGGCCGCCCGCGGCGAGCGGGTGGACCTGTACGGGTTCGCCGATGGCGTGTTCCGGCACGAGGTGGCGACGGGCGCGGCGGTGATCCGGGAGGTGGACCGGTTCGTCAAGCGGGTCGGCGAGGTCGGCCACGGCACCCGGATCGCCGAGTCGGTGCGGGCGACGCTGCGCGGCCATGACCGGGTCTTCGTCATCTCCGACATGCAGACCTTCGCCCCGCGCGGTGGGACCGGCGACGTCACCGAGGTGGTACCGCGCGGCACTCCGCTGTACGGCTTCAACCTCGGTGGCTACGGGCGTACCGCGTTCGACGCCGGTACGCCGAACCGGATCGAGTTCGGTGGCCTCACCGACGCGACGTTCCGGATGATCCCGCTGATCGAGGCCGGCCGCAACGCCGACTGGCCGTTCTGACCGGCCTGCGGATGGGGCAGCCCGTGGCACCGACGCGGGCTGCCCCCGGGCGTAGCATCGGGCGCATGGCTGATTACGGACTTCGCCCCGGACGGGTACGGCTCGCCTCCGCCGGACCCATCGCATTCGGGCCGGCAGGCATCCTGTTCCTTGCGGACAACGTCGCGGCAAAGGTCTACGCCGCCGATGTCGCCGACCCCGGTCCGCACTCCCCGTCGACCCCGTTCGATCTCGAGGACGTGGATGTGCGGGTCGGCTCGCTGCTCGGCTGCGACGCCGGCGACATCGCGATCCGCGACATCGCCGTGCACCCCGACTCGCACAACGTCTACCTGTCGGTGCAGCGCGGCCGCGGCGATGACGGCCGGGCGGTGCTGGTCCGGATCGACCACGCCGACGCGACCATCACCGACGTCCCCCTCGACGGGGTACCCGTCGCCGAGGTGGCCATCGCGGACGCGCCGGCCGAGGACGACGAACGGCTGGACACCACGCTTCCGCTGCGCGAGGACGAGGGCGAGGTGTACACCTTCGGCGAGCGCAGCATCCGGCTGCTGCGCCGGCCGATCCGTACCTCCACCATCACCGATCTGGCCTATGTGGACGGTGCTCTGCTCGTGGCCGGACTCTCCAATGAGGAGTTCTCCTCGAAGTTGCGGCGGATCCCGTTCCCGTTCCCGGCCGGCGGTGCGGGCATCGTCGCGAACAACCTGGAGATCTTCCACGTGTCGCACGGCAAGTGGGAGACCGCGGCCCCGATCCGCACCTTCGTTCCGTACCAGGGTGGGCGCAGCGTGCTGGCCAGCTACACCTGCACGCCGGTGGTGCATTTCCCACTGACCGACCTGCAGCCGGGGACCAAGACGGTCGGCCGCACGGTCGCCGAGCTGGGTGCGGTCAACCAGCCGCTGGACATGGTCGCCTTCGAGCAGGACGGGCAGGAACACCTGCTGGTGGCGAATACCGCGCACGGCCTGGTGAAGATCGCCTGCCGGGACATCGACGCCCAGGCACCGCTGACCGAACCGACCGAGCCGGTTGGGGTACCGCGGAAGACCGAGGACCTCCAGGGCGTCACCCGGCTGGCCAACCTGAACTCCGGCTACGTGCTGGCCCTGCAGACCGAAGCCGGCCGGACGCACCTGCGGTCGCTGAAGACCGCCGCCCTGTGACGCCTTCCGCGCCGTGACGCCTCCTGCGGCGCAGGTGTCCTGGTCGCGCCATGGCGACCAGGACTGCCTCCGGCTGCACGGGCTGGCCTCCGCCAGCCGGGTCGAGGTACGCCCGGCCAGCGCGGCGACGGGTACCGCCCCGGCGATGGCCGGCCGCCTGGTCCGGGACGGCGAGCGGGGCTACTTCGTGCCGCGCTTCCCGTTCATGGCCGGTACCCGCTACACGGTCACTGTGGACGGTGCCACGGTCGCGGACCTGCTGCGGCCGGTGGCGCCACACCCGCCGGCGGTCGAGGTGGCCGCGATCTATCCCAGCGCACCGGTTGTCCCGCGCAACCTGCTGCGGTGCTACGTGTGGTTCACCGCACCGATGAGCGAGGGCTGCGCCGCCAGCCAGCTGCGGCTGGTCGACGAGTCGGGCGGGGCGATGGCCGGGGCGCTACTGTCCACAGAGGACGAGTTGTGGGATGCGGAGCGGCGGCGGCTGACCGTACTGCTGGATCCGGCCCGGATCAAGCGCGGCCTGCTCACCCACCGCCAGGTCGGGTACCCGCTGCGCACCGGCGAGCCGTTCCGGCTCGTGGTGGAGGCCGGATTCCGCGACTCGCGCGGTGCGCCGCTGCGTCGAGGCGCGCAGCGCCGGTACGAGGTGGGCGGCGACGAGCGCCGGCTGGTCGATCCGGCCGGGTGGAGTATCGCCGCGCCGCGCGGCGGTACCCGTGAGCCGCTGCGGGTCGCCTTCGACCGGCCGCTGGACCACGGGCTGCTGCTGCGCTGCCTCCGGGTACTCGACCCGGCCGGCCGGCCGGTTGGCGGTACGGTCCGGGTCGGTGCCGGCGAACGCGACTGGTGGCTGGCACCCCGGCGCCCCTGGGCGGCTGGCCCGCACCGGCTCGGGGTCGACCCGGTGCTGGAGGATGTCGCCGGCAACTCGGTGACCCGGGTCTTCGACCGGGATCTCACCCGGCCCGGCCTGCAGACCGGCACCGCGGCTCCAATCGAGCTCCCGTTCCAGCCGGCCGCGAGCTGACTCGTGGTGTCCATACTGGACGGTGCGCCGCCACCACCTGGTACGCCGTGAAGCCCTCGGCCGGCACCAGCGTTCAAGACCGGGGCCACACCGCCTCGTAGGGTCACGGGATGCGGGTCGGGTTTGTCGGGCTTGGCGTGATGGGGCAGCCGATGGCGCTGAACCTGTGCCGCGCCGGTACGCCGCTGGTGGTGTGGAACCGCACGCCGCAACGGTGCCGGCCGCTGGCCGCGGCGGGCGCCACGATCGCCGCCAGGCCGGCCGAGGTCTTCGAGCAGGCCGGGACGGTGCTGCTCATGCTCGCCAATGAGACGGCGATCGACCAGGTTCTCGGCCGCGGTACCCCCGCCTTCGGCGGACTCGTGCGCGACCACACGATCGTCCACATGGGAACGACCTCGGCCGGGTACTCGGCGAGCCTGGCCGGCGAGATCGCCACCGCCGGCGGGTCCTATGTGGAGTCGCCGGTCTCCGGCTCCCGGGTACCGGCCGAGAAGGCTGAGCTGGTGGCGATGCTCGCCGGGGAGCCGGATCCGGTGCACCGGCTACGCCCGGTGCTGGCACCGATGTGCCGGCAGACAGTCGTGGTCGGCCCGGTACCGCAGGCGATGCTGATGAAGTTCGCCACCAACGTCTTCCTCATCACCCAGGTGACCGGCCTCGCCGAGGCGGTGCATTTCGCCCGCCGGCACGGCCTCGATCTCGGGCTGCTGCGCGGCGTTCTGGATGCCGGGCAGATGGCCAGCGGCATCTCCCGGGTCAAGCTGCCCAAGCTGATTGACGAGGAGTTCGGCGTGCAGGCGGCGATCGCCGACGTACTGAAGAACAACCAACTCATCGTCGCGGCCGCACGGGTCGCCGCAGCGCGTACCCCGTTGGTCGATGTGTGCCTGGAGCTCTACACCCGGGCGCAGGAACTGGGCCTCGGCGCGGCCGACATGGCGGCCGTGGTCCGCGCCTTTGAGTGAGGCTGCCCGGGTGGGTATCACCCGGCCCGCAGGTACATGGTCCCGCCGCGCCGGGCAGGCCGCCCCTGGCCACCGGTACCCGCACCGGCGAGACTGTACCGGTGCCCACCACCGCCCTGCCCGGCCACGACACCCAGCCCGGCCACGACACCCAGCCCGGTCACGACACCCAGCCCGGTCACGACACCCAGCCCGGTCACGACACCCAGCCCGGTCACGACACCCTGCCCGGCTACGACGCTCTAGCCGCGGACGGGGCGATCGTCCGGATCCGCCGGGCGGTGGCGACCGACCGGCCGGCCCTCGCCGACCTGTACGCCCGCGGCAGCGAGCAGAGCCTGTACCGCCGGTTCCTCTCCGCCGGGCACCGTGGCATCGACGAGGAGCTGGATCGGCTGACCCGGCCCGCCGACGACCGGCACCAGGTGCTCGTCGCGCTGGAGCACGGCCGGATCGTGGCCGTCGCCTCGTACGAGCGCATCCCCGGCGGCGAGCGGGCCGACTTCGCCGTCTTCGTCGACGACGCCGCGCACGGTCGCGGGCTGGCGACCCTGCTGCTGGAGCAGCTGCGCGCCACCGCCCGCCGGCACGGTATCGCGATCCTGCACGGCGATGTCCTGGCCAGCAACGCACCTATGCTGCGGGTCGTGCACGACCTCGGTGAGCCGCACATGTACCATGCCGGTGGCGTCATCGACGTCGATCTGTCTACAAGGGACGATGACGGCGCGGAGACCGATCTGCGGGACCGCCAGGCCGAGCGGCACTCGCTGACTCCGCTGCTGGCTCCCCGGGCGATCGCGGTGGTCGGCGCGGGCCGGCAGCCCGGTGGCATCGGCCACGCCGTCCTCTGTGGACTGCGGGACGGCGGGTTCACCGGCGTGGTATACCCGGTCAACCCGCACGCCGGCCAGATCGCCGGCCAGCCCGCGTACCCGTCGATCGCCGCCATCCCCGGCCCGGTCGACCTGGCCCTGATCGCGGTACCGGCGCCGGCCGTCCAGGACGCGATCGCTGACTGCGCCGCCGCCGCCGTACCGGCAGCGGTCGTGCTCTCCTCCGGTTTCAGCGAGGACGGGGCGGACGGGCGGGCCGCGCAGGCCCGGCTGGTGCGCGCGGCCCGGGCCGCCGGCATCCGGCTGGTCGGCCCCAACTGTCTCGGCGTCCTCAACACCGACCCGGCGGTGCGGATGCAGGCCACCTTCGCCGCGGTCACTCCACCGCGGGGTGGGCTCGCGGTGGCGTCCCAGTCGGGCGCGGTCGGCATCACCATCCTCGACCATGCCGCCCGTACCGGCGTCGGCCTCTCCGCCTTCGTATCGCTCGGCAACAAGGCCGACGTATCCGGCAACGACCTGCTGTCGTACTGGTACGACGACCCGGCCACCCGAGCCGTGGCGCTCTACCTGGAGTCGCTGGGCAACCCGCGGCGGTTCGCCCGGATCGCGCGCGCGATCGGGCGGCGCAAGCCGGTGCTGGTGGTCAAGAGCGGCCGGACGCCGGCCGGTACCCGTGCCGGTGCATCGCACACCGCCGCGGCGGCCGCGCCGGACGCCACTGTGGACGCTCTGTTCGCCCAGGCGGGCGTCGTGCGCTGCGACGGCCTCGGCGAACTGCTCGACACGGCCCGGCTGCTGGTCAACCAGCCGCTGCCGGCCGGTGCGCGGCTGGCCATCATCGGCAACGCCGGCGGCGTCAACGTGCTCGCCACCGACGAGGCCGACCGGTCCGGGCTGGCCCTTCCCCGGCTGCCGGACGAGGTCCGCGCCCAGATCGCCGGCGCCGCACCCAAGTCGTCCACAGTGGACAATCCCATCGACCTCGGCGCCGCGGCGACCCCGGCGGCGATGTCGGCCTCGATCCGCGCGGTCGCGGGCAGCGGTACGGTGGACGCGATTCTGGTCATCTTCGGCGCCACGCTCGCCAACGACGTACCCGGTGTGCTGGCCGCGATCGCCGACGCCGCCGACAACGTGGCGGTACCGGTCGCCGTGGTACTGCTCGGGATCGCGGATCCGCCGATCGCCATCGGTGCCCACCAGGCGCCGGTGTACCCGCTGCCCGAGCAGGCCGTCACCGCACTGTGCCACGCCGCCCGGTACGCCGCCTGGCGCAACACCCCGCTCGGCATCCGGCCGGAGCTGGCCGGTATCGACGAGGCCGCCGCGCGGCGGCTGGTCGAGCATGCGCTGCGCGATGGCGGCGGCTGGCAGGTGCCTGGGCGGGCCGAGGAGCTGCTTGCCAGCTATGGCATCCCCACCCTGGCCGGCACCGTGGTCACCGGTGCGGAGCAGGCCGGGGCCGCCGCCACCGCGATCGGCTTCCCGGTGGTGCTGAAGGCGGCCGACCCCAACCTGGTGCACAAGAGCGACATCGGCGGGGTACGGCTGAACCTCACCGACCCGGACGCGGTCCGCGCCGCGTACCAGGCGATCGCCGCCGCACTGGGCGTGGCGCAGCCGCCGGTGCTGGTACAGCGGCAGCTGCCCGCGGGGGTGGAGCTGGTCGCCGGCATCGTGCACGACCCGCTGTACGGCTCGCTGGTCATGCTCGGCCTGGGTGGTGTGCACACCGACATCCTCGCCGACCGCACGCTGCGGCTGCCGCCGCTGACCGCCACCGATGTGGCCGGGATGTGGCGCGGGCTGCGCGGCGCCCGGCTGCTCACCGGGTACCGGGGCACACCACCGGTGGACACCGCGGCGGTGGAGGATCTGCTGCTGCGACTGGGGCGGCTCGCCGAGGATCTGCCGGAGGTCGCCGAGCTGGACCTCAACCCGATCCTGGCCAGTCCCGACGGCGTGATGGCGGTGGATGTGAAGCTACGCCTCGCCCCGGTCGGGGAGGAGCCGGACCCGGGCGTGCGGTCGCTGCGCGAACCGGCCTGAGGTCGGTGCGGCCGGCGAGCGGCCGGCGATTTGACCGTCCACAGGGGAGCGAGGCATTCGCGCCGTCGCCCCAGGCGCCCCCGTTCCGCCGGGCAGCGGCGCCGATGAGTTCGCGTTCCGGCGATGGTCCAATAGGGTATGACTGAACTCGCGCCCACCGAGACCACCAACCTGGACCGCTACGGCGACGCGGCACTGGAGTGGAGCCGCGCCCGCGATGCGCTCGCCGCCGCCGGCGCCGACGTCACGCACTTCCTCGGCACCTGCCGGCCGGACGGCACCCCGCACGCCGCCGGCGTCGGCGCCCAGTGGCACGACGGCGACCTCTACTTCACCAGCAGCCCGGCCGCGCGCAAGGCTCGCGACCTCGCGGTCAACCCGCGCTGCACGATCTCCGTCCGGCTGCCCGGCATCGACCTCGTACTCGATGGAACCGCCGCACGGGTAACCGATCGGGAGACGCTGGAGCGGATCGCCGAAGGCTACCGGTCGGGCGGCTGGCCGGCACAGGTCGACGGCGATGCGTTGACGGCGCCGTTCAGTGCGCCCAGCGCGGGGCCGCCGCCATGGCACGTGTACCGGTTCACGTTCCACAGCGCGGTCGGCGTCGCTACCGCGCAACCGAATGGCGCGACCCGCTGGCGCTTCCAGCGGTAGCGAAGGCACCGGAAGGGCCCGCAGGAAGCCCTTCCCGGGTGCGTGAAGTTGAGGGTCACCCGCTACCCGTGGGCGACCGCGAATCACGGGTGCCGATAGCGTCGCCCGGCCGGACGAGTCGAAGACCCGCGCCGGGACGCCATCAGCGTCGTCGGTGAGCACGACGACCAGATCCGGCCCGGGCCCCGCAGTGCGCGGTCGAAACGGTACGCAGATCGGTGCCACCGCCGCCGACCCTGGAGCGCATCGCGGCGCAGTTCACCTGTCCTCAGCCACTGGCGTCGTGGATAACCGCCTCGACGTTGTTGCCGTCCGGGTCGCGTACGAAGGCGCCGTAGTAGCCAGGGTGGTACTCCGGCCGCAGCCGCGGCTCGTGCAGCGACTCGGCGCCCAGCTCGATCGCCTTGGCGTGGAATGCGTCGACGGCGTGCTTGCCCGGCGCTTCGAAGGCCAGGTGCAGCTCGCGCTGCGTCTCGGGCTGCCCCGCGTAGTGACCGATCCAGAAGTCGGGCTTACCGTCCTTGCCGCCATAGCCGACGACTTCGCCAAAATCCATGATCCGGCCGTAGCCCAGTACGCCGAGTACCCCGTCGTAGAACGCCTTGCTCGCCTCGAGGTCGGCGCAGTTGATCCCCAAATGGTCGATCATGCACTCATCCAAGCACCGGCACAGTTGCCCGGTCGACCCGGCCTGGTGTCTCCGCTAGCCTGGCCCTACGTCCGCGAGGGAGGCAACAGATGAAGCGCGTCGTCGTGGTGTCAGCGGTGGTGGCGCTGCTCGCCGGTACGCTCGTCGCGACCTCGGCCGCCGCCGGTCCATCCAGGATCGTCGTATCGCCTGTCGTTGATGTAACCGCCGACCAGACAGCGCAGAACGAGACGCCGGTCGCGGTCAACCCGGCCGATCCGGCGAACATCATCACCGGCGACAACGACTGGAACAACAACGACGGCTGCGGCGTGAACGCCTCCTTCGACGGCGGGCGGAGCTGGACCCCGACCCTGCCCGACGGGTACCTGCCGGGAGTCACCAGATTCACCAACGATCCCGCGGTACCCGGAGACGGGGCGTACGACGTGGCCGGCGATCCCACGATCGCATTCAGTCCGGACGGCCGGGTCGCCTACTACGTGTGCCAGGCGTTCAACCTCAGTT
>JAFMQQ010000048.1 GCA_017354595.1 Micromonosporaceae bacterium | reverse complement strand
CTGGACATGCTGCTGGCCGGGCTGCCGCTGGGCTATCACGAGACGGCGCACACCGAGGTATGGGTGACCCGGCTCTACTCCGGGCTGCGGCGCTGCGCACCGTGGCGGTTGCGGCACGCGTACCAGGTGTGGCGCGACGAGCGGGTCAGGCAGGACCGGAGGGTACCGGAGGCGGTGCCGCTGTTCGGGCTCGGTGGCAAGACCCAGGCCCGGCGGCCGATGGTCGCGCTCGGCATGGTGGACGGGGCGCCGGAGCTGCGCTACATCGAGACCGGTAGCAACGCGGTGCTGCCCCGTTCGCTGTGGGAGCTTCCGGGCGACCTCTACGCGCGCCGGCACGGCTGGCTCTGACGCGTCAACCGGTGTGGCTTCAACCGGTGTGGGCGTCAACCGGTGGCGGCCCAGCCGGTCCAGGAGCGGATCGCCAACGCGAGGTACGGGCCGGCCGGCGCCCGGCCGCCGTACTGCCGGTACTTCGCCGCGAGGGCGGCGCCGGCCCGGGCCGCCTCGGCCGGGTCGTCCACCACCCGGCCATCGCCATCCAGCCGCACCCACCACAGCGCGGACCAGTCCTCGCGATACTCGTCGATCAGCAGGCAGGCCACGCCGGTAGCGGCGAGGTTGGCCAGCCGGCGGAGCCGGGTGGTGCGCTTGGGCTTGTGGTCGACGGCGCTGTAGGCGGTCTGGTCGAGCAGCACGAAGCAGACCGGTACCAGGTGCGGCCGGCCGTCGGCGCCGACCGTGCCCAGTCTGGCCACCCGGGCGGTGGCGACCAGCTCGCGCATCCGCGGACCGTCCACAGTGGCCAGCCGTCCAGCCTGGCTAGCCGATCAGGGGCAGGCTGGGCAGGGGGAGCTTGGGCACTGGCAGGCTCGGCAGGGGCAGCGTGGGCAGTGGCAGGCCGCCCCCTCCGGTGGGCGCCGGAGCGGGCTGGCCGGTCTGGCCGCCGCCGTGCTGTGGCGTCGGACTCGGCGCACCCGCTCCACCGGGCACTGTGGACGATCCAGGCGCCGGGACGCCGGGCGGTACCGCGGTCGGCAGGCTGGCCCGGATCTGGTTCAGCTGGTCGATCAGGCGGCGGGCGGCGTTGCGGTCGTTGAGCTGGACGATCTGCCCGGCGGCGCGGTCCAGTAGCCGCTCGGCATCCTGGTACCGGCCCTGTGCGGCGGCGGTACGGGCCTGGTTGAGCAGGTCCTCCACCGCGCGTACCTGGGACCGGTCCGGGTACACCACCTGGGCGACCGGCCACAGTGGACTGCCCGGCCCGGCGTTACCGGAGGCGAGCGAGATGCCGCTGCAGAAGGCGACCAGGATGGCGGCGGCGGCGACCAGCCGGCGGGTGGCCGGCCGCCAGAGGGCCGGCTGTACCGTGACCCTCCGGGACGCCATCTTCTGCCGTGCCCTGGCCTGCTCGGCCGGGCCGGGCAGCGTCCGGGCGGCCACCGTCGGCGTATCGTCCACTGTGGAGACTGGTGGCAGCCCGGCGCCCAGGTCGTCGCGCCAGGCGGCGAGCATCACGGCCAGCTCATCCTCCGGCGGTACCGCCGCACCACTGGCCAGCGCGTCCAGCAGCGCTGCGTCGGCGTTCACGGCGGCCACCTCCGTCGGTGGGTACGGGCTGGGCTTGCGCGGTCGTGGGCTGGGCTTGCGCGGATACGGACTGGGCTTCCTCGGGGTCGTCATGCCGGTACCTCATCGAAGACGGTACCCGCCAGGGTGCGCAACTTGGCCAGCGCACGGGACTGGGCGACCCGTACCGCGGTCGCGGACATGCCCAGCGTACGACCCACCTCCTCGGCGGACAGGCCTACCGCCACCCGCAGCACCACGATCTCCCGGTGCACTGTGGAGAGTTGGCGCAACAGTTGGCCCAGCCGCTGCGACAGGTCGTTGTCCTCGGCGTGCTGCTCCGGTCCACGGGCGCCATCGGCGTGGTCGGCCATGGTCTCCACCGGTGTCACCTGAAGGTGGCGTACCGCCGCCCGTTGCGCGTCGACCACCTTGTGCGCCGCGATGGAGTACACGAAAGCGGTGAACGGCCGGCCCTGGTCGCGGAACCGGGGCAGCGCACCGAGGATCGCGATACAGGTCTCCTGCGCGATGTCGTCGGCGGTGGTGAACCGGCCGCCGATCCGGCCCAGATGTGCGCGGCAGTACCGGACGACACCGGGCCGCACCGTCTCCAGCAGCTGCGCAGTGGCGTCCGGATCGCCGGCGACCGCACGCGCCAGCAGGTCGGATTCCCCCAACCGTCCCTCCTCCCCTGCCTTCTGGCACCGTATCCCTACCCCTACCGGTTGGTAAACCACACCTGTAACACGACCCGCCCTCGCGACGATGTGCAGAATCGGAGGAGGGAACACGGGCATGGGCGTGGAGATCCGCGCCGAGGGACTGACCAGGTCTTTCGGCACGCACACGGTCTGGTCGGACGTGACACTGACGCTTCCGGCCGGCGAAATTTCCGCGCTGCTCGGCCCGTCCGGTACCGGCAAATCGGTCTTTCTCAAGACGCTCATCGCGCTGCTGCGGCCGGACCGCGGCCGGGTCCTGGTGGACGGGGTCGACCTGCCGTCGCTGCGCGGCCGGCGGCTGTACGAGATGCGCCGCCGCTTCGGGGTGCTGTTTCAGGACGGGGCACTCTTCGGCTCGATGGACATCTACGACAACGTGGCATTCCCGTTGCGCGAGCACACCAGGCTCTCCGAACGGGCAATCCGCGCAGTGGTGCAGGAGAAGCTGAAGATGGTCGGGCTGACCGGCGCGGAGCGGCGGCTGCCCGGCGAGATCTCCGGCGGGATGCGCAAGCGGGCCGGGCTGGCCCGGGCGCTGGTGCTCAATCCGGAGATCATCCTGTTCGACGAGCCGGACTCGGGGCTGGACCCGGTGCGCACGGCGTACCTGAACCAGCTGATCGTCGACCTCAACCAGCAGACCGGCGCGACGTTCCTGATCGTCACGCACGACATCAACACCGCCCGCACGGTGCCGGACAACATCGGCCTGCTGTACCGGGGGCGCCTGGTCACCTTCGGGCCGCGCCGCTACGTGCTCTCCAGCGACGAGCCGGTGGTGCGGCAGTTCCTCGGCGCGCACCTGATCGGTCCGATCGGGATGGCGGAGGAGAAGGACGCCGAACAGCTGGCGGCGGAGGCGGCCGCCGGTGAGGTACCGCCGCTGCCGCCGGTACCGCCGAAACTGCGACCCACGGCGTTGCTGGCATGACCGGCAGCGGCTGGCACAACTTCATTGAAGTTGTGGTTATGGCGGAGCCGATAACCACAACTTCAATGAAGTTGTGCAGGCTGGGGGTGGCGGCGTGACCGGGCCCACCGCGGTCCTGCGCGGCGTCGGCGGCTTCGTCGGGTTCACTGTGGACACGCTGCGGGCGGTGCCGCGCCGGCCGTTCCAGATCCGGGAGACGGTGCAGCAGGCCTGGTTCGTCAGCTCGGTCTCGATCCTGCCGGCGGCGCTGGTCTCCATCCCGTTCGGCGCGGTGATCGCGCTGCAACTGGGTTCGCTGGTACGCCAGCTCGGCGCGCAGTCCTTCACTGGCGCGGCCTCGGTACTGGCGGTGGTACGCGAGGCGGGGCCGATCGTCACCGCGCTGATCATCGCCGGGGCGGGCGGCTCGGCGATCTGCGCCGACCTGGGCGCCCGGAAGATCCGGGAGGAGCTGGAGGCGATGGAGGCGCTCGGCATCGACGTGGTGCAGCGTCTCGTGGTGCCGCGGGTGATCGCCACCATGCTGGTGGCGGTACTGCTCAACGGGCTGGTCAGCGTGGTCGGGGTGGCCGGTGGCTACTTCTTCAACGTGGTGCTGCAACACGGCACGCCGGGCGCGTACCTGGCCAGCTTCCAGGCGCTGGGCCAACCCGCGGATCTGGTCGCCGGGGAGGTCAAGGCGCTGCTCTTCGGTGCGGCCGCGGCGCTGATCGCCTCGTACAAGGGGATGACCGCGGGCGGCGGGCCCAAGGGCGTCGGCGACGCGGTCAACCAGAGCGTGGTGCTCAGCTTCCTGCTGCTGTTCGCCCTCAACTTCCTCATCACCGCGGTCTACTTCCAGGTCGTACCGCAGAAGGGGAGCTGAGCGGTGTTCCTCGACGACCTCGGTGGCCAGCTCGCCTTCCACGCGCAGGCGTTCGCCGCGGTGCCACGCACGCTGCGCCGGTACCGGCGGGAGGTGGTGCGCCTGCTCGCCGAGGTGAGCTTCGGCTCCGGCGCGCTGGCGGTGCTCGGCGGCACGGTCGGCGTGATCTGCGTACTGACCTTCTTCACCGGTACCGAGGTGGGGCTGCAGGGCTACCAGGCGCTGGACCA
The DNA here is from genome assembly GCA_017354595.1 of Micromonosporaceae bacterium. Taxonomy (GTDB): domain Bacteria; phylum Actinomycetota; class Actinomycetes; order Mycobacteriales; family Micromonosporaceae; genus DATEJJ01. The sequence continues at coordinate 6,902 of JAFMQQ010000048.1, read as the reverse complement.
GCTGGGCAGCAGCGCGTTCACCGGCTTCATCTCGGCGTACTTCAACACCCGGGAGATCTGTCCACTCGTGGCGGCGCTGGCGCTGTCGGCGACGGTGGGCAGCGGCTTCACCGCGCAACTGGGCGCGATGAGGGTCGCCGAGGAGGTGGACGCGCTGGAGGTGATGGCGGTGCCGTCGCTGCCGTTCCTGGTCACCACCCGGATGATCGCCGGCTTCATCGCGATGATCCCGCTCTACGTCATCGGGCTGCTCTCCGGGTACCTCGCCACGCGTACCATCGCCACCGTCTACTTCGGACAGTCGCCGGGCACCTACGACTACTACTTCCACCTGTTCCTGCCACCGGGCGATGTGCTGTGGTCGTTTGGCAAGGCACTGGTCTTCGGCATGCTCGTGGTGCTCATCCACTGCTACTACGGCTTCCACGCCTCCGGTGGCCCGGCCGGAGTGGGCGTCGCGGTCGGCCGCGCGGTACGGCTGGCGATCGTCTCGATCAACGTGGTCGACTTCTTCTTCTCGCTGGCGGTATGGGGAGCCACGACCACGGTACGGATCGCCGGATGAGACGCCTGCCGACCCGCCTGCTCGGGCTCGCCTTCATCGCGCTGCTGGCCGCGGCGCTGACGCTGGCGGTGGCCAGCTACCGCAAGGCGTTCGCCCCGGTGGCCTGGGTGACGCTGCGCACCGACCACACCGGACTGCAGCTCAACCTGGGCGCCGAGGTGAAGCTGCGCGGCGTGCAGGTGGGGGAGGTGCGGCAGATCAGCTCGGACGGGCAGGGCGCGACGCTGCGGCTGGCGCTGGATCCGGCGACGCTGGACCAGATCCCGGCGGATGTGACGGCGCGACTGCTGCCCAAGACGCTCTTCGGCGAACGGTACGTTTCCCTCGAAGCGCCGGTCGGGTCGGTGCCTGGCGGCCCGGCCGGCGCGCCACCGCCTCCCGCGGGACACCTGCGGCCGGGGGCGGTGATCGGGCAGGACCGCAGCTCGTCCGCGGTCGAGCTGGAGCGGGTACTGGACGGTGCGCTGCCGCTGTTGCGCGCGATCCGGCCGGACAGGCTGGCCGCCACGCTCGGCGCGCTCGCCGCCGCCCTGGACGGCCGGGGGGCCAGGCTGGGTGCGGATCTGTCCATTCTGGACGGATACCTGCGGGCGCTGAACGAGGACCTGCCCGATATCCAGCACGATGTACAGGCACTCGCGCAGGTGGCGTCCACATACGACGGTGCGCTGCCGGACCTGCTCGCCATCCTGCGCAACGCCTCGGTGACCGCGACCACGATCGCCGACCAGCACCAGGCGCTGGCCGCCTTCCTCGCCGATACCACGGACGCGGCACAGGTCGGGACGGACTTCCTGGACCGGTACGGGGACCGGATCATCCAGCTCGGCCAGGTGACCGCGCCGGTGCTGGAGTTGCTGGCGACCTACGCGCCGGAGTACCCGTGCCTGCTGCGCGGCGCGGTGGCCCTGCAACCGCAGGCGGAGCAGGCGTTCGCGACCGGCCGGCTGCACATCACCCTGGAGATCACCATGAACAACGGTGCGTACCAGTCGGGCCGGGACGAGCCGGCGTACGCGGCGGCGGACGGGCCGGACTGCCGCGGCCTGCCCGCCCCGCGGGTACCGGCGCCGGAGGTACCGGTCGCGGACGGGTACGACCACGGCGGGCAGCGGGTCTCGGCGAAGCTCCCGGTCGGGCTGGCCGCCCCGGTCGGGCTGGCCGCCCCGGCGGGCCTGGCGGCGCCGATGGGGTACGCCGGCACCGCCGAGGAGCAGGCTCTGGTCAAGCCGTTGGTGGGTGCGGCGACGGGTACCGACCCGGCGCAGGTACCGGACCTGGCCGACCTGCTCTGGGGTCCGCTGCTGCGCGGCACGGTGGTGAACGCGTCATGACCGGGGTGCGGGCCGGGTGGCTGCCTGGGTGGCACAACTTCATTGAAGTTGGGGCTAATGGCTCCGCCATAACCCCAACTTCAATGAAGTTGCGCCGGTGGGCGGGCGGGGGGTGGCGGCGGTGAGTGCGTTGCATGCGCACCGGGTCACCGGCGAGGTGGTCAAGCTGATCGCCTTCGGGGTGGTGACGCTGTTGCTGACCGGGCTGCTCGCCCAGCAACTCGGCGCCTTCGCGCTGGGCGGGGGTACCACCTACCGGGCCCGGTTCACCGATGTCACCGGGGTGCTGCCCGGCGACGACGTACGCATCGCCGGCGTCCGGGTCGGCCGGGTGACCGGGATCCGGGTGGTGCAGAACACCCTCGCCGAGCTGTCGTTCACTGTGGACAGTGCGGTACCGGTGCCGGCCAGCGTCCAGGTCGCCGTCCGGTACCGCAACCTGGTCGGGCAGCGGTACCTGGCGCTCTCCGAGGGTCCCGGCACCGCGGGGCCGAGCCGGGCGCTGCGCCCAGGTGCGCTCATCCCGCTCGCCCAGACCGCACCCGCGCTGGACCTGACCGAGCTGTTCCAGGGTTTCCGGCCACTGTTCACCGCGCTCTCCCCGCAGCAGGTCAACGACCTGTCCTTCGAGATCGTGCAGGTGCTGCAGGGCGACGGCGGTACCATCGCCGACCTGCTCGCGCACACGGCGTCGCTGACCAGCGCGCTGGCCGGCCGGGACCAGGTGATCGCCCGGGTGATCGACAACCTCAACACGGTACTGTCCACTCTGGACAACCGGCGGGACGAGCTGGCCGGTGTGATCGACTCGTTGCAGCAGCTGGTCTCCGGGCTAGCCGCCGACCGGACCGCGATCGGTGGCGCGGTCACCAACCTGAGCGACCTGACCAGTGCCACCGCCGGCCTGCTCCGTGACGCCCGGCCGGACCTGGCCACCGACCTCACCCAGCTGACCAGCCTCGCCGGCATCCTGGCCGGCAACAGCGATGTCATCGAGGGAACACTGGCCCGGTTGCCCGGCCGGTACCAGGCGCTGACCCGTACCGCCAGCAGCGGCCCGTGGTTCAACTTCTTCCTCTGCGACTTCGACGGCCGGGTGGCGGTACCCGGCGCCGGAGCGGTGAACCCGGCCACCTTCAGCTCCCCGCAGGCGAGGTGCTGATGAAGCCGATCCGGGAACGCAATCCGGTCCTCGTCGGTGCTGTCGGCCTGGCGGTACTCGCCGGCCTGCTGGTCGTCGCGTTCAACATCGACCACCTGCCGCTGCTGGGCGGCGACGGCTACCGGGCGGCGTTCCGGGACGCCAGCGGGCTGGTGCCGGGCAACGAGGTACGGGTGGCCGGCGTGAAGGTCGGTTCGGTCACCGGAGTCGACCTTGTCCAGAGTGGAGGGTCGACCTACGTGCGGGTGAGCTTCCGGGTGACCGATGGCGACGTGCGCCTCGGCCGGGACACCGAGGCCACCATCCGGATCAAGACCGTGCTGGGGCAGAAGTACCTCGGGCTGGCCCCGGCCGGCCCGGACCGGTTGCGCCCGGGTGAGCAGATCCCGTTGTCGCACACGGCATCCCCGCTGGACGTGGTACAGGCGGTCAACGGGCTGGCCGACACCCTGCAACAGATCGACACCGACCAGCTGGCGCAGGCGTTCCGGGCGCTGACCCGGACGTTCGCGAATACATCGACGAGCGTCAGCACCTCGTTGCAGGGACTCGCCAAGCTGTCGACCTCGGTCGCCTCCCGCGACGCCGAACTGCGCGAGCTGCTGTCGCACGCGCACGACGTGGCCGGCGTACTCGCGGCCCGGGACGACCAGTTGCGCCGGCTGGTCGCCGATGGGGACCTGCTGCTGGCCGAGGTGAGCGCCCGGCGGGACGCGATCCACCAGCTGCTGGTCACCACCGACGACCTGGCCACCCAGCTGACCGGGTTGGTGCGCGAGGACCGCACCCGGCTGGCAGGCGCGCTGGCGCAGCTGCAGCGGGTGCTGGATGTGTTGCGGCGCAACAGTTCCAACCTCGAGCGCACCATCGCCACGATGGCACCGTTCATCACCGCGTTCACCAACGTGCTGGGCAACGGGCGGTGGTTCGACTCGTACATCGACGGGCTGCTGCAGCCCTATGTCCCGAGGAGCGGGTCGTGAGCCGGCGGTGGCGGCGGATCGCCGCGGTGGGCGCGGCCGTGGCGCTGGTCGCGGTGGCGGCGCTCGCGGTCCTTCACTCCCGGGTACCGACGCGCACGCTGGTCGCCCACTTCACCGCCACCGTAGGCGTCCACGCCGGATCCGACGTGCGGGTGCTCGGGGTGCGTATCGGCACTGTGGTCGCGGTGCACCCGGAGGGTGCCACGGTGCGGGTCGAGATGCGCTACGCCGACCGGTACGCCATCCCGGCGGGGGCGAGCGCGGTCATCGTCCCGCCGAGCGTGGTCAGCGACCGGTACGTGCAGCTGATCCCGGCGTACACCGGTGGGCCGAGGCTGGCCGACGGCGCCGACCTGCCCACCTCGCGGACGGCGGTGCCGCTGGAGCTGGACGACGTGTACCGGGCGCTGGACCGGTTCAACCAGGCGCTCGGGCCGCAGGGCGCCAACGCGGGCGGCGCGCTCTCCGATCTGATCGACACCGGGGCGCAGAACCTGGCTGGCAACGGAGCCAACCTGGCCGGCACGCTGGACGGGCTGGCCAAGGTACTCTCCACTCTGGACAATGGCCGGGACGACCTGTTCGGTACCGTCACCGACCTGCAGGACTTCGTCACCGCGCTAGCCGAGAGCGACCAGGCGGTCGGCGAGCTGAACACCCGGCTGGCCGCGGTCGGGGAGCAGCTGGCCGGCGAGCGGGCGGAGCTGGCCGCGGCGCTGCGCTCGCTTGCCACCGCGCTGGCGCAGGTGGCCGGGTTCGTCCGGGACAACCGGGCGCAGCTGGTCTCCAATGTGGACACTCTCAGCCAGGTCTCCGCCGCGCTGGTCCGCCAGCAGCAGGCGATCATCACGGTGCTGGACACCGCGCCGCTGGCCCTGTCCAACCTGAACCTCGCCTACAACGGGCGTTCCGGAACGCTCGACACCCGAGACGACGTCATGGGTCCCTACGACCCGGCCACCTACGTGTGCTCGCTGCTGGCCGGGCTGGTACCCGCGACACAGATACCGAAGGAGTGCGTGGCGCTGGCGCAGACGCTGAATGCGTCGCATCTGCCCCTGCCGGACCAGCTCCGCAAACTCCTCGGGCTGCCGCCTGCAAGCTCCTCCACCTCGGGCGGCAGCGCGCCCGGCACATCCGGCCAAGGTCCCACGCCTGGCGCGCCGGGTGTGCCGGGCGACCTCTCCGGTGCCATCGACCGCACCCTGAACGGGATCCTCCCGTCATGAAATCGCACGCGTTTAGCGGGCCAGCGGCCATGAGGTGGATTGCGGTGCTGCTGGTGGCGGGCCTCGCGCTCGGCGGCTGTACGCTGCCCGGCGGCGCGGCGGGTGGGGCGGCGTACCACGTCAGCGCGGACTTCACCGACGTGCTGGACCTGGTACCGGCGGCGGCGGTGAAGGTGAACGACGTGACCGTCGGTGCCGTGGAGGCGATCCGGCTAGTTGGCTGGACGGCCCGGGTGCGGCTGCGGATCGAGCGCGGGGTACGGCTGCCGGCCAACGCGGTCGCCGAGATCCGGCAGACCAGCCTGCTCGGGGAGAAGTTCGTCGCGCTGGCCGCACCGGCCGGTGTGCCGGCCACCGGTACGCTCGCCGACGGCGCGCTGATCCCGGTCTCCCGCACCGGTCGCACGGTCGAGGTGGAGGAGGTGCTCGCCGCCTTCGGGCTGCTGCTCGGCGGTGGGGGACTGAGCCAGCTCAAGACGATCAATGATGAGTTGAGCGCGGCGCTGCGCGGCCGGGAGTCCACAGTGGACGACCTGTTGCACCAGCTGGACACGTTCCTGGCTGGGCTGGACAGCCAGCGAGCGCAGATCGTGCGGGCGATCGACGCGCTGGACGGCCTCTCGGCACACCTGGCCCGGCAGCGGGGAACCCTGGATGGCGCGCTGACCGCGCTGCAGCCGGGGCTGTCGACCCTGGCCGAGCAGCGGGAGCAGCTCACCGGCGCGCTGACCGCGCTCTCCCGACTCTCCACAGTGGGCACCCGGGTGGTGAACGGCAGCCGGGACGCGACCCTGGCCAGCCTGGCGGCGCTGCGCCCGCTGCTGACCCAACTGGTACGGGCCGGCGCCGACCTGCCCAAAGCGCTGGAGTTCCTGCTCACCTACCCGTTCCCGCCCAACGTCACCGGCGCGATCCACGGCAACGCGGTCAACCTGCACGTCACGCTCGACCTTAATGGCGCGGCGATCCTGGGCAACCTGGTCGCCGCAGGCCCGGTACCGGCATCGAAGCCGCCGGCCGGCCGGGCCACGCCGGGGGCGCCGGGGCTGTTGGGAGATGGGGGCGTTCTCCCCGGCCCGGCGCCCTCGGCCAGCCCGGCACCCGGTGCCGGGCCACCAACCGCCGTGCCGCCCAGCGACTGCCCGCTGCTGGACTTCCTGCTTGGTAGGTGCCCGTCGTGATCAGCCGGATCGCCAGACTCCAGGTGCTCGCCTTCCTGGTGGTCAGCCTGCTCGGGGTCAGTTTCGTCGGGCTGCGGTACGTGGGCCTCGGCGACCGCCTGCTCGGCCACGGGTACCTGCTGCACGCCGACCTGGCGACCGCGGGCGGTCTGTTCCCCAACGCGCCGGTCACCTACCGCGGGGTGCCGGTGGGCACGGTCAACGCGGTACGCCTCCACAATGGACTGGCCCGGGCGGACCTGCGGATGGACGGTGGGGTGAAGGTACCGGCCGACCTGGTCGCCGTGGTCGCCGAGCGTTCCGCCGTCGGCGAGCAGTACCTCGACCTGCGCCCGAACACCGACACCGGGCCGTACCTGCGCGACGGCGACGTGATACCGGCCAGCCGCACGCGTACTCCGCTGCCGGTCGAGACGCTCCTCTCCGGGCTCGACTCGCTGGTGTCCTC
>JAFMQQ010000047.1 GCA_017354595.1 Micromonosporaceae bacterium | reverse complement strand
CCCCGGTCATCGACCGGACCTACCCGCTGCACGAGACGCCGGACGCGATCCGGTACCTGGAGGTTGAGCACGCCCGGGCGAAGGTGGTCATCACCGTGTGAGTGGCAGGCGATCTGACCCGCTGCATCGCGCGTCCAGTGTGGACGCGCGGTGTTGCTTGTCTACGGATAGCCGCGGTAACCATCGGGCGGTTGCCGGCGCCGGTACGGTGGGCCGATGCATCGACGTACGATCATCAAAGTCCTCTTCGGGGCCACCCTGCTGCTCGCGGCCGGAGTCACCGTTCCGGCTCTCGCCGCGACCACCGACCCGCCCAGCGCGAGCGCAACCCAGGACGCGATCGACAGCAGGGTAGCGGCGGTCCTCGCCGGGATGACGCCGGAGCAGAGGGTCGCCCAGCTGTTCTCCACGGTCGTCTTCGGCCCCAACGCCGATACCGCCACCGGTACCGATGCCGCAGTCAACCAGGCGCTCTACGGTGCCGGCATCACCACCGGCGCTGCGGCCGTGGCCAGGTACGACTTCGGTGCGGTCATCTACTTCACCACCAGCCACAACATCACCGCCGACCCGCAGCAGGTCGGCGCGCTCTCCAACGGACTGCAGCACTCCGTGCTCTCCACCGGGAAGGTGCCGTTGCTTCTGCAGACCGACCAGGAGGGTGGCAACGTCGTCCGGCTCGGCACTCCGTTCGCCGTCTCCCCGGGCAACATGGCGATCGGGGCGAGCTTCGACCCGGGCTCGGCGTACCAGGCCGCCGCGGTCACCGGGGCCGAGTCGCGCGCGGTCGGGATCACAATGGACGACGCTCCCGTGGTCGACAACAACACCAACCCGGTGAACACAACCGACGGGCCGCGCTCCTTCGGCGACAACACGGCCGCGGTCTCCGCCTTCTCCGCCGCGGCCGTCGCCGGCTACCAGCACAGCCGGGTCGCCGCGCAGGCCAAGCACTTCCCCGGCCTGGGTGCGACCACGGTGAACACCGACACTGGGATCGCGGTCAACAACGAGATCAGAGCGCAGATCCTCGCCGCCGACATCCCACCGTTCGCCGCCGCGGTCGCCGCCGGTGTGCAGTCGGTGATGGTGGGGCACGTGGTGGTACCGGCGCTGGACCCGTCCGGCGCGCCGGCGAGCCTCTCCCAGCCGGTCGTCACCGGCCTGCTCCGCGACAAGCTGCGATATGGCGGTGTGATCGAGACCGACGCGTTGAACGCGGGCGCGCTGGCGAACATACCCGAGACCGATGTGGTGCTGCGCGCGCTGAACGCGGGCGATGACATGCTGCTGCTGGCGCCGCATCCGGTCGCCGACATGCAGGCGGTGCTGGACGCGGTCGCCGCGGGCACGATCAGCCAGGCGCGCATCGACCAGTCGGTCAGCCGGATCCTGCGGATGAAGTTCCGGCTCGGGCTCTTCGACGACCCGTACACCACGGCAGAGCGGGTGGACGCCACCGTCGGTACGCCGGCGCACCTGCAGACGATGGCCGGCATCGCCAAGCGGTCCATCACGCTGCTGCGCAACGCCGACAACGTGCTGCCACTGACCCCGTCGGCCGACAAGCACGTGCTGGTCACCGGTTGGGGCATCAGCACCACCCAGACGCTCACCGACGACCTGGCCGCGACCGGGCTGAGCGTGGATCGCGTCTACACCGGCTCGCCGAACCAGTCCGCGATCGACGCGGCCGTGGCCGCCGCACAGGCGCACGACCTCACGGTCGTGACGACCATGAACGTGTTTGCCGACGTGACCCAGCAGAACCTGCTCAGTGCGCTGCTTGCCACCGGCAGGCCGGTGGTTGCGGTCTCGGTCGCCGGACCGTACGACATCGCCTGGTTCCCGTCCGCGCGGACCTACCTGGCGGCCTACGGCTTCCAGCCGAACACGCTCGCCGCACTCACGAACGTGCTGGTCGGCGCTGCGCAGCCGGAGGGCCACCTTCCGGTGACCATCCACTCGGCCACCGGCGACCAGGTGCTGTTCCGGTACGGCTCGGGCATCGGTTACCCGGGCTGATCCACCCAGGTTGACCCATCCGGGCTGACCTCGAGGCGGTACGTGACCGCCGCACCGATCCACTTCGGACGGATCGGTGCGGCGGTCGCACTTCCGGCCGGCGTCGCCGCCGACGGTTGGCCGCACCGGGTCACGATCCACACCGGCTCCGATGTGGACGGCGTCGGTCGGGGCGCGAAATGGCGCGCAACACGCGCGAAGCGGTCAGGAAATTTCTTTGCCTTCGGTACCCCTCCGCGCGCCTACCGCGACCGCCGTGCGATGCCGGTACGATGGCCAGAACACGTTGCTGCACAAGGATTTGCGCCCGGGGCAGGTACCGGCGAGGGGAGTGCTTGCAGCTGACGTGCGGTTCGGGTCTACAGTGGAGTACCTCCGCGTTTTCGCGCGAACCGGTGGCGCATGTGAGGTTGGCGGTGCACAGTGATGTCATGAGCACCAGCGATTCCGACCGCATGGACCGCGGAGAGACCGCTGGACAGACAGTTCCCAGAGGAGGGACACGATGGCCGTAGCGAAGAGGGCCACGACGACGGGCGCGAAGCGCACGGCGGCGAAGAAGACGGTGGCGGCCAAGGCGACCACCGCGAAGAAGACCACGGCGAGGAAGACCTCGACGGCTGCTCGTACGACCGCGAAGCGGACGACGGCCGCCAAGAAGACCACGGCCAGGAAGGCACCGGCCAAGAAGGCCACAACCGCGAAGCGGACCACAACCGCCGCGAAGAAGGCCCCGGCCAAGCGCGCAACCGCCGCGAAGAGGGCACCGGCCAAGAAGGCCACCGCGACCCGGTCGACTGCCGCCAAGAAGACGACGGCGAAGCGGACCACCGCGGCGAAGAAGACCACAGCCCGCAAGACCACCACCGCTAAATCGACGGCCGCCCGCAAGACCACCGGTGCCCGGAAGACGACCGGCGCCCGGAAGGTGGCGGCGAAGCGCACCACGGCCACGAAGACGACCAGGGCCGCCAGCAACGCGACCCCGGCCAGGCGGACCGCGACGGTCGCGGCGAAGAAGACCGCCGCTGCGCGTGCGGCACGCTCATCGGCGCCGCGGGTGGTACCCCGCGGGCTCGGCATGATCGGTCGCTGACCGACCGGCCTCGCGCCGCGGGCAGCGGGTTGGCCGACTCCCTGCCCGCGGCGCGTACGCAGCCCGCCGCCCCGGCTAGGCCGGGCGTGCGGAGACGATCGCCTGCCAGACCCGCTCCGGCGTGAGCGGCATGTCGATGTGGCGCACACCGAGATGTGAGACGGCGTCGACGACGGCGTTCTGCACCGCGGGCACCGAGCCGATCGTGCCCGCCTCGCCGATCCCCTTGGCACCCAGCGGGTTGTGCGGGGTAGCCGTCTGCAGGCTCTCCAGCTCCAGGTCGGGAAGGTCGGCCGCGCTCGGCACGGTGTAGTCGGCGAGTGTCGCGGTCACCGGGTTTCCATCGCTGTCGTAGCACATCTGCTCGTACAGCGCCTGCCCGACGCCCTGCGCGATCCCACCGTGGCGCTGGCCGTCGAAGAGCAACGGATTGAGAATCCGGCCCGCGTCGTCGACCGCGACCAACCGCAGCAGCCTCGGCTTGCCCGTCTCCAGATCGACCTCGACCAGCGCCAGATGGGCACCGAAGGCGTACGTCAACCCGGCCGGCGCGTACTTCACCTCGACCGCGAACGCACCGTCCGGGTGTACCCGGGCCGCCAGTTCGCCCCACTCGATTGCGCGCCCGGAGTCATCGCCGACCCGCCAGGTACCCGTCGCCCGGTCGAGGGTGACCTCCCGCTCGTCGACGCCGAGCTGTGCGGCGGCCAGCGGGAGAGCCTCATCGTGCAGCCGCTGGGTCGCCTCGTACAGCACCGAGCCGCCCAGCTGTGCCGAGCGTGAACCGAAGGTACCGCCGCCCTGTCCCAGCGCGCCGGTGTCTCCGAAGCGGATCGTGACCCGCTCGAAGGCGACCCCCAGCCGGTCCGCGACCACCATCGCCAGCGTCGTCTCGTGCCCCTGCCCCTGCGCGGCGGTACCGACGTAGCCGGTGACCGTACCGTCCGCCGACAGCTCCAGCCGGCCGTGCTCCTCACCACCCAGCCCGGTCACCTCCACATAGGACGAAAGACCGATGCCGAGCTGGTATGTGTCGCCGGCCGCCCGCCGGCGAGCCTGCTCGGCGCGCAGGCTCGGGTAGTCCGCCGCGCGCAGCACCGCCGAGAGCGCGGCCGGGTAGTCGCCGGTGTCGTACGTCATCCCGGTCGGTGTCTGGTGTGGAAACGCCTCCGGGCGCAGCAGGTTGCGCAGCCGTACCTGCGCCGGGTCGACGCCGATCTCGGCGGCGAACAGGTCCACCGCACGCTCGATCGCCGCGGCCGCCTCCGGTCGCCCCGCGCCGCGGTACGCACCCGTCGGTGTCGTGGTCGTCAGGACACTGCGCGCCCGGGCGACCACGCGCGGGATGTCGTACGCGCCGCAGGCCATCCAGACCGTCGGGGTCGGCATCCAGGCGCCACCGCGCGGGTACGCCCCGGCGTCGACGAGCGAGTCGAGCCGGTACGCCAGGATGGTCCCGTCGCGCCGGCCACCGATGCTGATCCGCTGCCGCTGCCCGCGCCCGTGTGTCATGCCGAGCATGCATTCGCTGCGCGTCTCCATCCACCGCACCGGCCGGTCAAGCCGCCGCGCGATCGAGCACATCACCGCGAACTCGCCGTCCACGGCGAGCTTGCCGCCGAAGCCGCCACCCACATCGGGTGCGACCACCCGCAACTGTCCTGGTACCAGGCCCAGCCGCCGGGTGAGCTGGTCGCGCACCAGGTGTGGTACCTGAGTGGAGAGCCAGAGCACCAGGCCACCCGCGCCGTCGGGTGCGCAGGCGGCGGCCCGGGTCTCCATCGGTACCGGCGCCAGCCGTTGGTTGGTAACCGTCTCGTGCACGACGACCTCGCAGCCGGCGAAGAGGTCGCCGTCGCCGGCCGGGTCATCGTCGCCGGCCACGTGGGTGAGGTTGCTGTCGGTCGGGGTGAACAGCAGCGTCGCACCCGCCAGTCCGGCCTCCACTGTGGTCACCGCGGGCAGCGGGTCATAGTCCACATCGACCATCGCCGCCGCGTCCGCGGCCTGGTACCGGTTCCGCGCGACCACCGCCGCCACCGGCTCGCCGGCGTACCGGGTGACATCGGTGGCGAGGTCGGGCTGCGCCATCTCGGCGCAGGCGTGGCTGAGCCCGGCCGGCTCGGTGGGTGGCAGGTCGAGATCGCCGGCCGTGTAGACGGCGAGTACGCCAGGTGCGGCCCGGGCCGCGCCGGTGTCGATACCGCGGATCCGCGCGTGCGCGAGCGGACTGCGGACGAAGACCACCTCGGCCGCGCCAGCCAGCGCCGGCTCACGCAGGTTGTCGACGTACCGGCCCTGCCCGGCAACCAGCCGGCGGTCCTCCACGCGGGCTACGGGTGTCCCGAGGATAGGCATGCCGCAGTCTATTGCGTGCCGGACCGCCGGCGGCAGGACCGCAGTCGGCCGGACCGCAGTCGGCCGGACCGCAGTTCGGTCAGGCCGCAGTCGGTCAGGCCGCTCGCCGTCCGCTGGTGGAGTAGAGCAGGTGGCCGGCGAGGACCAGCCGGGGATCGTTCAACAGCTCGCTCAGCAGCGCCAGGTCCTCGTCGGTGAGCCCGAACGCAAGCAACCGCGGGCGTAGCTGTGCCGCACTGGAGGCGATCAGCGCGCAGCCGGTGCCACCGCCGGGCCACGCCGTACCGTGGATCACCGTCTGCACGTCGACCAGCCCGATCTCGCGCATGCTGCGGTACGCCCGCCGGGACCAGGTGGGGTCGGTGCCGGCCTCCTGGAAGCAGCGGCCCTGCACGGTGTGGAAGGCACGGTACGCCTGCGCCGCCTCCGGGCTCGGCGCGCAGATGACCGGGTCCCCGCTCGCCCGGTACCAGTCCTCGACCAGCAGTACCCCGCCGGGCGCCAGCAGTTGAGCCAGGCGAGCCAGAACGGTGGAGCGGCTCGGCAGGTGCCCCAACACCAACCGGGCGTGGATGAGGTCCCAGCCACCGCCGACCCGTACCCGCAACTGCTCCTCGTCGGTGATGTCGACCCGGCGCACCGTCAGCTGTGCCAGGTCGGGTTCGGCGGCGAGCAGATCGGGCTTGATGTCGATGGCGAGCACCTCGCCATTCCGGCCGACCTGACCGGCGAGCCAGCGCGCGTACGAACCGGCACCGGCGCCGACCTCCAGGCAGCGCCTACCGGTCAGGTCGAGCAGGGCGGCGGTGCGGGCGGTGCTGAACGGGTCGAACAGGGTGGTCAGTCCATGGTGGTGGCTCGCGGCCACCGGATGGTTGTTGTCCAGTGCGTACTTCCAGCCGGCCTGCAGCACCGGTGCTGCCGTCTGTCCACTCATCACGCCACCAATCGGTCGAGGGATCAGTTGCTCGGGCGTTCGATGAGGGGACATGGCGAGGGTAGTCCTCCCTCAGCCGGATGCGTCAACCGGATGCGATGTATTCGAAGACCGATCCGTCGGGGTGGCGGGCGATCAGGCGCTCGCCGTTCGGCGTCGACGAGGGGCCTTCGACGATCTCGGCGCCAGCCTCGCCCAGCGCGGCGATGACCGGGGCCAGCCGTTCGACCTGGAGCGTAGCGACGCGATCCCGGTACGCAGCGGTATCGCCGCTCAGCAGCAGGAAAGGCCCCACACTCGCCAGCTCGACGCCACGGAACCCGAAGCGCTTCACCTGGTCGACTCCGGCCAGGCGCTGGTAGAGCGGCAGAACCTGGTCGATGTCGTCGACGAAGACGCGCGCGATGACGGCGGTGATGTTCGACATGAACTCCCTTTCTCGTACCGGCCGGCCTACCAGCTGACCGGCAGGGCGAAGACGCCGTGGGTGGCGTTCGAGGTGCGGATGGGGACCTGCTCGACGGCGACGGCGAGGCGCAGCGCGGGGAAGCGGGCGAGCAGCGCCGGGTAGGCGATCTGCAGTTCCAGCCGGGCCATCGGCGCCGCCACGCAGTGGTGGATGCCGTACCCGAAGGCGAGCTGGCTGCGCTTCGCCGCCCGGGTGACGTCGAAACGGTCGGGCTCGGCGTATCGCTTTCCGTCCCGATTCACCATCGGTATCGACACCGCCACCGCGTCTCCCTTGTGGATCAGTTGCCCGGAGACCTCGATATCCTCCACGGCCGTCCGGATGGCGCCGTGGTTGGCGATGGAAACGTAGCGCAGCAACTCCTCCACCGCGGATGGCACCAGCGAGGGATCGTCGCGCAGCAGCGCCATCTGGTCCGGATGCTGGAGCAGCACCAGGGTGCCCAGGCCGAGCATCATCGCGGTCGTCTCGTGCCCCGCGATCAGCAGCAGGTTCCCGATCCCGACCAGTTCCTCGTCGGTCACCTCGTCCCCGTGGGCGCGGATCAGCCGCCCGAGTATGGTGTCGCCCGGGTTCCTGCGGTGCTTCGCGACCAGCTCGCGCATGTATCCGCGCATCGCGTCCCGGGCCGCCAACGACTGCTCGGCGGTGGCCATCAGGTCGGTCATCACCACGGTGTGGCCGGCGAAGTCGAAGCCATCATCCAGCGGTACGCCGAGCAGTTCGCAGATCACCTGCGACGGTACCGGCAGCGCGAAGGTCTCGACCAGGTCGGCCGGTGGACCCGCGGCCTGCGTCTGGTCGAGGCACTCGCGCACGATCGCCTCGATCCGCGGTCGCAGCCGCTGCATGGCTCCGGAGGTGAACTCGCCGGCGACCATCGCGCGTAGCCGGGTGTGGTCGGGCGGGTCGTACTCGAGGAAGGTTCCCGGTTGCCGGTCCTGCAACTCCTCCGCCAGCGTCCGCTGTCCCGGCTCGGGCAGCGCGGTACCGGGCATGGTGAGGTTGCTGCTGAACCGGGGGTCGGCCAGTACCCGCCTGGCATCCTCGTACCGGGTCACCAACCAGGCCAGGGTGCCGCTGGACAGCGGCACCCTGGGGATCGGCTGGCTGGCGCACAGTTCGCGGAGCTCGTCGGCCGGATCGGCCGGCCGGTGGGGATTGCGCCGGTACGGCAGCGGCGCAGGTACGGTCCCGCCCGCCGTCATGGTGCCTGCTCAACGGCCGGCGCGGTGGCACTGCCCGGTCCGGTGACAGCGCCCGGTTCGGTGACAGCGCCCGGTTCGGTGACAGCACCCGGTCCGGTGACAGCACCCGGTGCGGTCAGCGCCGGTGTGGGGATTCCGGGGCGGTGACACACCCAGCGGCAGCCGCGGTGCCCGAGTTCGTGCGCCACCGCCATCTCCAGACCGGCGGCCTGGTGGTAGTGCAGCGGGACGCAGAACTCACACGGGGTTTCCAGGGTCAGCTCCACGCCCTGCTCGCGGGCGCGCTCGCGGAAGTCGTAGATACCGCACCGCCGTACCTCGAGCCAGTAGGCACCGTCCTGCTCGGTGAATGTCTTATCCGAGCCGTAGACATCCAGCATCGCGGAGAGTCCACCCAGGACGCTCCGCTCCCGGTCGACCGGGTCCTTCAGCCGCTTCCGGGCGGCGTCCGCGTTCATCCGGGCCACGTGCGCGGTCCACTCCGGTAGCCGGTCGCCCATGTACTTCTCGATCGCCGCCTGGGTACGGAAATACACGCCCAGCACGAACTCGTACTTCTCCCGGTCGGTTGGCTGGTTCGGTGCGGGAGTCGGTTCTGTCATGTCAGCACCTCACTGATTTCGTCGAAGGTGTCCCGGACGACGCCTCGCAGCTGCGCGGGCAGCCGGTCCCAGGCCTGCTGCTGCGAGAGGTCGAGCACGCGGGACAGCTTCCAACCCAGATCGCCGGAGAGCGACGCCAGCGGTGACAGCACCTCGACCGGCCGTACCGCGATGCGGTGGCTGGGGAACAACGGGGCGACCCGTGCGGCTGTCTCCCGTACCCAACCGTCGTCGGCGGGTACGTCGGTGGTGACCAGGCAGACGACGGCGTCATCGCGGACCACGAGCATGTAGTTGAGCACGGTCGGGCCGGCCGCCGCGCCCGACCACAGCGCCGCCTCCAGCAACTCCTGGCACACCGTGCCGCCCGGCATGGCCAGTACGTCCTTCGCCCGGCCCTGGGTGCGGACGACCGGCAGTGCCACCCCACATGGGCATGGTCGATCGTCGATCTCCACCAGGTCGCCGGTGCGGTACCGCAGCAGCGGGCGACCGAGCATGTCCAATGTGGTCACCACCAGCTCGCCGCTGTCGGCCGACCCGTCCACCGGTCGGGTGCCCTTCTCGTCGAGCAGTTCGAGCAGGAAGCTCTGCAGCTGTAGGTGCAGCCGGCTGTGCTCACAGGTCACCGCGGTGGTACCGGTCTCGGAGGAGCCGTAGCTGCCGACGTGCGCCCGGGCCCCGGTCAGCCGGGTCAGCTGGCTGAGATGGGCCGGCCCGGTCTGTTCGGCGATCAGCAGCAGGTGCTCGAAGCGGGGCACCCGCCGTCCATTGCGGACAGCGAACTGGATCATCGCCAGCAGCCGCGACGGCGCGCCGACGAAGACATTCACCGACAGCTTCTCGATCAGGTCGAGCACCTTGGTGTAGTCGCCGTCGATGTAGTCGACCCAGGGTTTCAGCGACATGATGCCGAGATACTCGAACACCTTCTCGAACTGGTACGGCGCAGGTCCCAGTGGCGCGATGATCAGGATCAGCGCGACATCGCCCGGGGCCAGCAGGCGCGCCCACATCTCACCGATGTTCACGGTATTGACCATGAGGTCGTCCAGCGCCTTCGGTGCGGCGGCGGCCGGCCCGGTGGTACCGGATGTCTCGTAGTAGTGCAGGAACTCGGCTACCGGTACCGAGAACGCCTCGTAGCTGCGCGCACTCGACTCGAACTTGTCCAGCAGCGGGATGCGCGCCAGCAGCTCGGCCAGCGGCCGGCCGGCGACGCCTTCGTCGAGCAGCGACGGCAGCCAGTCCTTGTACAGCGGAGCGCGCGCGGCGGCGGCCAGGACGTCGGGGAGTTTCGCGCCGTGCAGTGCGTGCAGGTCGAGGTCGCCGGTGAAGGCCCGGGCGACGATCTCCAGATGCCGGTCGAGCCGGGCAGCGGCGTGGATGCCGCGTTTCCTGTCCCGTAACAGCAGCACCATCAGGACCGCCCGGTGAAGCGCAGCGGAAGAAGTTCCGGGCCGTGGATCATCGCCGTCGGCGGCGGCCACCGGATCTCACCGGCCAGCTCGGGCGGGCCGAACCGGGACGCGAGCGCGACCAGGCCTTCGGCAAGCTCCAGCCGGGCGGCATTCATCCCGAGGCAGATGTGTATGCCGCCGCCGAAGACGAGCTGCGTCGCCTCCCGCGGCGCGGTGATATCGAAGACCTCGGGGTTCTGGTACGCGCGGGGGTCGCGGTTGCCCGCGACGATCGAGACAAGCACCATCGAGTCCGCCGGCAGGTGCAGGTCGTGCAGGGTGATGTCCTCGCCGGCGAAGCGGAATGTCATCCGGGCCTGCGGGCTCCATCGACACACCTCCTCCACCGCCTGCTCCGCCAGCTCCGGGCGATCCGCCAGCGCCTGCCACTGCTGCGGGTGTCGGCTGAATGCGACCAGTGCCCGGCCGAACTGTTTGGTCGTGGTGTCCTGGCCCGCCCACACGAGAAGCAGCACGGTGTCGTGCAGCTCCTGCGGGGTCAGCCGGTCGCCGACCTCCTCGGCCGTTATCAGGGACGAGAGCAGGTCGTCACCGGGGTTGCTCCGCCGTTGCTCGATCAGCCCGTCGACGTACTTCGCCATGCCGAGCAGGGCGTCCTGGGAACGAGCGAACTCGCTCGCCGCGTTGAACACCAGGCCCAGGTCGTCCGCCCACCGGGTGAACTGCTCGTAGTCGTCGACCGGGATGCCCAGCATCTGGCACATCACCAGCCCCGCAACGGGTCGAGCGAAACACGACACGAAATCCACCTCGACACCGGTCGCGACCTGGTCCGCGAGGCGTGCGGTCGTCGACTGGATGAACGGGCGCAGCCGCTCGACGAAGCTGCGGGTGAAGGCCTTGTTGATCAGGCCGCGCAGCCGGGTGTGGTCGGGTCCGTTCTTCTGCGCCAGCATGCCCGAGAACCAGTCGTACAGCGGGCCTTCGGTGATTCCCTGGTTCTGCAGGAACCGCCCACCCTGGTTGACGAACCGCCGATCGCGAAGCACCTCCCACGCCTGCGCATGCCGCAGCACGATCGGTCCGAGTGGAGTCTGGGCGTACCAGCTCTTCTCCCGCGCGTCGGCCATCTCCGCCGACTCGGGATCGAAT
>JAFMQQ010000325.1 GCA_017354595.1 Micromonosporaceae bacterium | reverse complement strand
TCTGGGCGAGGTGGTCCGGGTCGAGCACGGGCCGGCCGGGGACCTGCTGGTGCTGCGTACCGGCGCCGGCCGGGACGCGCTGGTGCCCTTCGTACGCGACATCGTGCCCGAGGTCGATCTGCCCGGTGGCCGGCTGGTACTCACCCCGCCCGAGGGGCTGCTGGAACTATGAGGATCGACCTGGTCACGATCTTCCCGGAGTACCTGTCCCCGCTGGACCTGTCGCTGATCGGGCGCGCCCGTGCGGCCGGCCTGATCGAGGTGCACGTCCACGACCTGCGGCGGTGGACGCACGATGTGCACCGTACGGTCGACGACACCCCGTACGGCGGCGGCCCCGGCATGGTGATGCGCCCGGAACCCTGGGGTGCGGCTCTGGACGGGATGGGCACCGCCCTCGACGAGATGGGCGCCGGCCACCTGGTGGTGCCGAGCCCGGCCGGCACGCGGTTCGACCAGGCGATCGCTGGCGAACTCGCCGGGCAGCAGCGCCTGATCTTCGCCTGCGGCCGGTACGAGGGCATCGACCAGCGGGTGCTGGACTGGGCGGCGACCAGGATGCCGGTCAGCGAGGTGTCCCTCGGCGACTACGTTCTCTTCGGTGGCGAGGTGGCCGCCCTGGTGATCCTGGAGGCGGTGGTACGGCTGCTGCCCGGCGTACTGGGCAACGCCGACTCACTGGTCGAGGAGTCGTACGCGGACGGGCTGCTGGAGGCGCCCGGGTACACCAAGCCACCGCAGTGGCGGGGGCTGACCGTACCCGAGGTGCTGCGCTCCGGTGACCACGGCCGGATCGCCCGCTGGCGGCGCGATCAGGCCCTGTTGCGTACCGCCGCCCGCCGCCCCGACCTGCTGGCCCGGCTGCCCGCCGACCGGCTGGACAGGCGGGACCGGGAGGTTCTGGAGGAGGCCGGATTTCATATCCCTGCGCCTCCTGTGGCAAAGTAGTGAGGTTGCGTCCGACGCCGGGCGCACGGCGAGGCCCGGGGACGAGAGGACCAACCGCGATGAATACGCTCGACGAGCTGGATGCCGCGTCGCAGCGGACCGACCTTCCCGATTTCCGGGCCGGCGACACGCTGAAGGTGCACGCCCGGGTGGTCGAGGGCAACCGGTCCCGGATCCAGGTGTTCCAGGGCGTGGTGATCCGCCGGCAGGGTTCCGGTATCCGGGAAACCTTCACCGTGCGGAAGGTCAGTTTCGGTGTTGGTGTGGAGCGGACCTACCCGCTCAACACCCCGGTGCTGGACCGCATCGAGGTGCTGACGCGCGGTGACGTACGCCGGGCCAAGCTCTACTACCTTCGCGAGCTGCGTGGCAAGAAGGCCAAGATCAAGGAGAAGCGCGAGAAGGCGGCGAGCTGAGTCGCTGGTCCCCGGCTGACTCCCCAAAGTCGCCGGCCCAACGTACCCTTGCGGAAACAGTCTCCGTGAACGCATGAGTCGGGGGGCGGAATTGCGCAGCGCTGCGGGACGGCACGACATACCGGATCGTCTGTGGCGACACCGCGCCTCGCGCCGCCGCCGGCAGATGCCGTTGTGGCAGGAGCTTCCGCTGCTGTTGTTGGTGGCATTCGGGCTTGCCGTGCTGATCCGCACGTTTCTCCTGCAGGCGTTCTACATCCCGTCCGGATCGATGGAGAACACTCTCCTTGTCGGCGATCGGGTACTGGTCAACAAGGTCGTGTACAACCTCCGGTCGCCGGTACGCGGCGAGGTGGTGGTGTTCCGCGGCCCGTCCAACTGGACGCCCGAGTCGAACGTCCCGCAATCCACCGGCCTGCTCAGTCAGGTCGGCCGGACCATGGGTGACCTGGTCGGGGTCGCCCAGCCCGACGAGAAGGACTTCATCAAGCGGATCATCGGCCTGCCCGGGGACGTGGTGGCCTGCTGTGACCAGGGCCACGTGACGGTCAATGGCGTACCGCTGAACGAGCCGTACATCACCGAGGACTCGCCGCTGGACGCCGATCCGGTGACCAACCGGTGCGGACCGCGCCGGTTCGGTCCGGTCACCGTGGCGCCCGGCGACATGTGGGTGATGGGCGACCACCGGCTGGTGTCCCAGGACTCGCGGTGCCAGGGCGAGGTGCCGATGCGGAACATCATCGGCAAGGCGTTCGTGGTCGTCTGGCCGCGCGGTGACTGGGCGGCGCTGAACGTACCGAGCACCTTCAGTAAAGTGCCCCGGCCATACAATGCGGAGCGCGAGCCGACGGTGCCGGTACGGGTACCCGGTGCCGATCTCGTGCTGATGACGCCTATCCTCGCGTCCATGAGCTTTTCATCGCGTTCGCGACTCTACTGGCGGTCACCACGACGTAGGCTCCACGCGTGATAGACGAGCAGTCGGCGGCTGAGCCGGCCCAGCGTCGCAACACCTTCTGGCGTGAACTTCCCATCCTCCTCGGCGTCGCGATCGTCGTCGCGATCCTGGTCCGCGCCTTCGTGCTGCAGACGTTCTACATCCCGTCCGAGTCGATGGAGCACACGCTCAACATCAATGACCGGGTACTGGTGAACAAGCTCGTCTACGACTTCCGCGATCCGCACCGGGGCGAGATCATCGTCTTCAACTCGCCCGATTCGTGGCGCGGCGACCCGACCGAGACCGACTTCATCAAGCGCGTCATCGGCATCGGTGGCGACCGGGTGCAGTGCTGCGACGCGCAGCACCGGCTGGAGATCAACGGCAAGTCACTGAACGAGCCGTACCTCGACCATGACGGTGGGGACAACCAGTCGTCCAGCCCCAACCAGTTCGACGTGGTGGTCCCGAAGGGCCGGCTGTGGGTGATGGGCGACAACC
This sequence comes from Micromonosporaceae bacterium, assembly GCA_017354595.1. Classification (GTDB taxonomy): domain Bacteria; phylum Actinomycetota; class Actinomycetes; order Mycobacteriales; family Micromonosporaceae; genus DATEJJ01. The sequence goes on along the minus strand of JAFMQQ010000325.1, from coordinate 1,773 downwards.
GGTTCCACTCGGGCGACTCGCGCGAGCAGTACGAGCGCACCCACGACCCGGTCGCCTCGACCATCTCGGTGAGCGCGGTGGTCGGGCGGGCATTCGTGATCTTCTGGCCGTTCAGCCGGGCCGGCTGGCTGTCCATTCCCGCGTCGTACAACTCGATCCCCAAGTCCCCGCCGGGCTGAGTGTTGGCCTCCCGACCGGGAGGGCACTGCCCTACCCTCGATGGGTGACCGAGAGCGGACTGGGGCGCGCCACCGCGGACCCCGGAAGGGCGCGACCCGACCAGGGTCCGCCGATCCAGCGGCGGGCGGCGCGGGTGTTGCTCATCGATGCCGCCGGGCGGGTGCTGCTGTTCCACGGCTGGGATCCGGCCCGGCCTGACCACCGGTACTGGTTCACGCCGGGCGGTGGCCTGGATCCGGAGGAGAGCAGCGCCGCGGGTGCGGCCCGGGAGCTGTCCGAGGAGGTGGGCCTGACGGTTGAGCCGGCGGCCCTGGGCGCACCGGTCTGGCGGGACAGCATCGAGTTTCCCTTCGATGGCCAGTGGTACCGGCAGGAGCAGGAGTTCTTCCTGGTGCGCGCGGCCGGGATGCGGGTCGACACGTCGGGCTTCACCGAGGTCGAGCAGGGTTCCATCGACGCTCATCGCTGGTGGAGCACCACCGAACTGGAGGCGACCGACGAACTCTTCTACCCGGCCGAGCTGCCCCGGCTGGTGCGGGAACTGGCGGGTGCCTGATGCTGCCCCCTGGCCGTACCATCATCACCCGCGCCGACGGCATCTACGCCCTGGAGCGGGCGCTGCGCCGGCGCGGGTTCGCGCAGATCGCCGGCGCGGACGAGGCCGGGCGGGGTGCCTGCGCCGGGCCGCTGGTGGCCGCGGCGGTGATCCTGCCGGCCGGCCGGCGTGGCGAGATCGACGGGCTCACCGATTCGAAGCTGCTCACTCCCCAGGCGCGGGAGCGGATCTACGACGAGGTGGTGAAGCGGGCGCTGGCGTACCAGGTGGTGCTCGTACCCGCCGATGAGGTGGACGTACGCGGCCTGCACGTCTGCAACGTGAGCGCGATGCGGCGGGCGCTGGCCGCCCTGACCACCCGTCCGGACTACGTGCTCACCGATGGTTTCCCGGTCGACGGCCTGGGCGTGCCCGGGCTCGCTGTCTGGAAGGGCGACCGGGTGGCCGCCTGCGTCGCGGCGGCGAGCGTGGTGGCGAAGGTCACCCGGGACCGGGTCATGTGCCAGCTGGATCTGGATCATCCGCGGTACGGCTTCGCGGAGCACAAGGGGTACGCGACGCCGGAGCACTCGGCCGCGCTGGACCGGCACGGTCCGTGCGTGGAGCACCGCTTCTCGTACATCAACGTGGCGGCGGCCGCCGCCCGCGGCCACGGCAGCGGTACCGTCGGCGTGCCGGCGGCACGCCGCGTGCGGGCCCGGGTACGGGTGGGCGAGAATGGTCAGGTGTTTGGCGTGGAGGGTGGGGCAGGGTGAGCGCGGAAGACCTCGAGAAGTACGAGACCGAGATGGAGCTGCAGCTCTACCGGGAGTACCGCGACATCGTCCGCCAGTTCTCCTATGTGGTCGAGACCGAGCGCCGCTTCTACCTCGCCAACCAGGTCGACCTGCACGTACGGAACTCCGACGGCGAGGTTTACTTCGAGGTCGAGATGCACGACGCGTGGGTCTGGGACATGTACCGCCCGGCCCGCTTCGTCAAGAACGTACGGGTGATGACATTCAAGGATGTCAACGTCGAGGAGCTGGAGAAGCCGG
>JAFMQQ010000324.1 GCA_017354595.1 Micromonosporaceae bacterium | reverse complement strand
GCCGCCACCCACCGGATCGCGGCGGCCGCAGTGGCCGGCTTCCGGTCCACACTGGACGGTCTCGGCTTCGTCGAGATACACACGCCGAAGATCGTGCCGGCGGCGACCGAGAGCGGTGCCAACCTGTTCCGGCTCGACTACTTCGGCCGGCCGGCGTACCTCGCCCAGTCGCCACAGCTGTACAAGCAGATGATGGTCGGTGTCTTCGAGCGGGTCTACGAGGTGGGGCCGGTGTTCCGGGCCGAGCCCAGCGACACCGCACGGCACCTCGCCTCCTATACCTCGCTCGACGCGGAGCTCGGATTCATCGACGACCATCGAGACGTTATCGCCGCCTGCCATGCCGCGGTCGCGGGCATGCTCCAGGCGGTGGCGGCCGGCGCGGCGCCGTCGCTGCGGCTGCTCGGCGTGCGGATGCCGGTACTGCCGGCCGAGCCGGTGGTGGTGCATTTCGCCGACGTACTGGCGATGATCAGCGAGGCGACGGGTGTGGACGTGACCGGGGAGCCCGACCTGGCGCCGGCGCACGAGCGGTGGATCGGGGAGTGGGCCCGCCGCGAACACGGATCCGACTTCGTCTTCGTCGAGGGGTACCCGACCGCGCACCGGGCCTTCTACACCCACCCGGACCCGCACCGCCCGGGGTACTCGCGCGCCATCGACCTGATCTTCCGCGGCCTGGAACTGGTCAGCGGCGGGCAGCGGCTGCACCGCCACGGTGACTACGTCCGGGTGCTGACCGGGCGGGGCGAGACCGACCTCTCCGCATACTCGGGATACCTGGACGCGATGCGCTACGGGATGCCGCCGCACGGTGGCTTCGCGTTCGGTCTGGAACGGTTCGTGGCGCGGCTGCTGGAGGTGAGCAATGTCCGGCAGGTCACCCTCTTCCCCCGCGACCTGTACCGGCTCGTGCCTTGAGGCACCGTGAAGCTCAACCCAGCGCCCAGCCCTGGCCGAGGTCGCAGCCGAGGGTACGGAGCAGGTCGACCTGGGCCGGGGACTCGACGCCCTCGGCGGTGACGGTCAGGCCGAGCGTGTGGCCCAGGCTGATCAGGTTGGCCAGGATCGCCTCGACCTTCGAGCCGGTCCCGGGCGGGTTGAGGGCGCGGATGAAGCTGGCGTCCAGCTTCAGCCCGTGTACCGGCAGCCGGTGCAGGTAGGCGTGGTTGGCATGGCCGGTGCCGAAGTCATCGATCGCCAGCCGTACCCCCAACGCGACCAGCGCCTGCAGCGACCGTGTCGCGTGTGGACTCTCGTCCACCGCCACGCTCTCGGTGATCTCAAGCTGGAGCCGGTCCGGTGGCAGGCCGCTGCTGTCCAGTACGGCGGCGATGTCGGCCACGATGCCGGGCTGGCGGATCTGCTGCGCGGCGAGGTTGACGCTGACGAACGGTGGCTGCCGGGTGCGGTGCGGCCGGTCGGCGGTCTCGATGCACGCCTGGGTCAGCAGGCGCTTGCCCAGCGCCACGATCAGGCCGGTGTCCTCGGCGAGCGGGATGAAGGTGTCCGGCGGTACCGTGCCGAGCTCCGGATCGGTCCAGCGGGCCAGCGCCTCATGACCGGCGATCCGGCCGGTCGCCAGGTGCACCAGGGGCTGGTACTCCAGGCGGAACTCGCCCCGGGCGAGCGCGCCGGGCATGGCCGCGCCGATCCGGTACCGGCGCACCTGTGCGGCGCTGCGCTCCCGGTCGAAGAGCATCCACCGGCCACCCCCGTCGTGCTGCGCCCAGTGCAGCGCGGTACGCGCCGAACGCAGCGCCTCGGTGCCGGTGCTCACCGCGATCGGGGACTCGAAGATGCCGATGCTCGCCCGTACCGTCAGCTCTTGACCGTCCACATGGAACGGTTCACCGACTGCCGACAGGACCTTGTCGGCCACCTTGGCCGCATCCTCCGGGCAACCTGTCTGCTCCAGCAGTACGGCGAACTCCTGTCCGTCCACACGGGACAGGAACCAGCCGCGTTCGGCCGCGAGCGCGCCCAGTCGTCGCGCAAGCTCGACCAGCAACCGGTCACCGACGGCGGGCCCGAGGCTGTCGTTGATCGGCCGGAAGTTGTCCAGATCCAGCAGGCACACCGCGGCCCGGCCGGTTCCGCCGCCGGCGAAGACGCGGTCGAGATGATCGGCGAACATGCCCCGGTTGGGCAGGCCGGTCAGCGGGTCGTGCAGGGCGGCGTGCCGGGCGCGGGCCTGCTCGGCGCGCAGCCGGTCCTCGGCTTCGCGCCTGGCCCGCATCGCGCTGCGCAGTACGATCTCCTGCTCGTCCATGGCCAGGTCGCGCACCACCCGGCAGTGCGCCACGCTGAGCGTCTCGATGATCTGCTCCAGCCGGGCGCTGGCGGTGTCGTCACCGGCCAGGCCCAGCGCCGGCAGCAGCTGCCCGCCGAGCACCGTGACGGTACGGGCCAGTGCCTCGGGTGCGATGAGCTTCGCCGCGACCAGATCGACACCGACCTGCGCGGCGGCGGCGGCCTCCAATCCCGGCGCCAGCAGCATGGCGGCCAGCCGGACGGTCAGGCCGTGCAGGAAGTCGACCATCTCGCGCCACGTCATCGGCACGAGAGTCAGCCCGAAGACCTGAGCCGCCCATTCGCTGGCGAATTCGGCCGCCCCGTCCCGCTCGCTCGCGGGGTCGCCGGGGGCGGTCATAGCTTGCGCCCGACGCCGACCAGGTTGCCCGAGTCTTCGCCGCGATCGGGCACCTGGCTGGGGGCGTCCGGGTGCCACAGCGACGCCCAGACCAGGCCGGGCGGTACCAGCTCGTACCCGTCGAAGAACCGGGCGATATCCTCCGGTGTCCGCCTGGTCAGTGGAGTCGTGGTGCGTGCGGCGATCTCGAGCAGCCGCTTGGACTCTTCGTCCCGTACCCCCTCCGCACCGTGTGCCACAACGAGATAACTGCCGGCAACCTGTGCCTCGCGGTAGGCCGCGATGCTCCGGTGCGGGTTGTCCGCGTCGCTGATGGCGTGCAGTACCGCCACCGCGAGCACGGCGAACGGCTCGTCAAGGTCGAGTACCCGGCGCACCTGCTCATCGGCGAAGATGCGCTCGGGTTGGCGCATGTCGGCGTGGATGGTGATGGCCCGCTCGTTGCCGGCCAGGATCTGCTGGCTGTGACTGACCGCCACCGGATCAATGTCCACATAGACCACCCGCGATTGCGGCTCTATACCCTGTGCGATCTCGTGCACGTTGCCGAGTGTCGGGATGCCCGAGCCGAGATCGAGGAACTGGCGGACGCCCCGATCCACCAGGAAGCGCACAGCCCGATGCAGGAAGGCGCGGTTGGCCTGGGCCTGCACGGCCGCGTCGGGCATCGCGGCGATGGCCGCGCGGGCCAGCTCCCGGTCGACCGCGAAGTTGTGGAATCCGCCGAGCATGTAGTCGTAGATCCGGGCCAGGCTGGGCCGGTCGACGTCGACACTCTCGGGTACCCAGCCCGGCTCCACCTCACGGCCCCCAACCCTTGACTGCCCACGCGCCGATGCGTGCTGGCCGGATTATCCCCGCCGCCGGTACGATTCGCCAGAGCCGGCCGTCCACCCCGGGGCGGGCGTGCGGGAGAGTTCCGACAACGTCCAGCTGACAGTCGCCGCAGGGTGGTCTGCCTGATGCCGATAGCCGGTACCATGCCGCCGTGACCGGTAGACCGATGATCGCGGTAGCGCACCGCGCCGGCAACAGCCTGGCGGAGCTGCGCGCGGCGCTCGACGCGGGAGTCGACCTCGTCGAGGCGGATGTCCGGCTGTTCCGCGACGCGCTCGAAGTACGGCACTGCAGGGCGATCGGGCGGCACCTGTTCTGGGACGGTTGGGATGTCAACCGCAGGCGGAGTCTCGCCGTACCCGAACTGGCCGATGTCCTGGCCGCGGCGGGTGGTGACCCCCGGCTGATGCTCGACCTGAAAGGACCGGGGCTCTCCGTGGCGCCCCGGGTGGCCGGGCTGCTGCGCCGGGCCGCACCGGGCGTACCGGTCACCGTCTGCACAAAGCAGTGGCGGATGCTGGATGCGTTCGACGACGATCAGCACGTGCGCCGCGTCTTCTCTGCCAGCGACCCGATGCAGCTGGCGCGGCTGATGACCCGGCTGCGCCAGGCCGAACGGCCGGCGTACGGAGTCTCGATCCGGCTGCGCCTGCTCACCCGGCAGGTGGTCGCCGAACTGCTGCGCCGCGGCACGCTGGTGATGGTGTGGCCGGTGGACACCGAGGCGGCGCTAGCCAGGGCCACCCGGCTGGGCGTGTCGGGCGTGATCAGCAAGAACCTCGACGTGCTGCGTCGCGTCCTGGCCGCCCGGTAAGGGACTGGCTGCCAGGTGGATACGGGTACAAACGCGCGTACCGCGCGACTGGTGGTAAGCGTGCACGATGTTGCCCCAGCCACGCTGGAGGAGACATACCGCTGGTGCGCGGAGGCCGACATGTTCGGCATCCCGGTGTCGCTGTTGGTGATTCCTGGCCCGTGGCGGGGTGGCGCGCTGGCCGAGTCGCCCGACTTCGCCGGGGTACTGCGCACCCGGGTTGCCGCCGGCGACGAACTGGTACTGCACGGCTGGACCCACGTCGCCGGTCCGGAGGGTGGGT
>JAFMQQ010000323.1 GCA_017354595.1 Micromonosporaceae bacterium | reverse complement strand
TAGGGCTGCTTGTTGCCCATGCAGTACGGCCAGCCCTGGTTGCCCGCGGAGGTGATGATGGTCGCGGTCTCATACTTGGCCGGGCCGAGATCCGGGCTGGGGTTGTTGGCGTCGGGGCCGACCCAGGCCGCGGTCAGCCAGTGGTTGATCGGGTCCCAGGCGATGCGCGCGATGTTGCGTACGCCCATCACGTAGATCTCCGGACGGGTCTTGCCACCGCCCTCTTCCTTGCCGGTGAACAGGTTTCCCGGCGGGATGGTGTAGGTACCGTCCGGCTCCGGGTGGATCCGCAGGATCTTCCCGTTCAGGTCGTTGGTGTTGCCGGCGGTCCGGCGGGCGTCCTGGAACGAGACGCCGTTGAAGTCGGCGGTCCAGTTGTTCCCGGAGTACCCACCCGAGCCGAGCGATGAGTTGTCGTCGCCGCTACCGATGTACAGGTTGCCGCTCTCGTCGAAGGTCATCCCACCGCCGACGTGGCAGCAGCTGTGGATCTGGGCCGGCCAGTGCAGCAGGTCCTTGCGGGTCGCCTGGTCCAGCGTCTGGGTCGCGAAGTCGTAGGTGAAGCGGGAAACCGTACGCTGGCCGATCTCGTTCACCCGGTCGATCGACTCGTGCGGCATCCAGTAGACGTAGATCCAGCCGTTCTGCTCGAACTTGGGGTCGAGCGTGATGCCGACCAGACCGTCCTCGTCCTTGATCAGTTCGTCGCCGCTACCGCGGTTGCCCATCACGGCGAGCGTGGTGAGCAGCTTGGGCTGCTTGGTCTTCGGGTCCCACTGGTGGATGGTGCCGCAGCCCAGGCCCACGTTCGGGTCGTTCCAGTCCGGGATGGGCCCGGTCGGGCAGGCCGCCTTGCCGATATAGAAGACCTTGCCGTCCGGGGCCACGGTGAGGCCGTGCGGTTCGCCGATCTGGTCCTCCTGGCCCGGCTGGTTGGTTGTGGTCAACCGCTCGGTCGTGTAGTTGGACGCGATGGTCGCCTGGCAGTCGCCCCGGACCATTCCGGTCGCCCACTCGATGCCGCCGAGCAGATGGCTCTGGAACTGCTTGTCCGTTGTGTAGCTGGCCTCGGTACGGCCCATGCCGGTGTAGAAGGACCGGCCGCCGTTGACGTCACGGCACCAGGAGATCGGGTGGAACGCGCCGTTGCCACTGACCCCGGCCTTGTACGTCCGCTCCTCGACCTGGGCCAGGGTCTCCACCTTGCCGATCGGGTTCGGGTCCCAGTTGATCCACTGGTCGGCCCGGCTCACCGTGTACGGCAGCCCCTTGTTGGCCGGGTGCTGGCGATCGGTGAAGTCCACAGTGGCCTGTTGCACCGTACTGTCCACGGGTGGGCCGGCGTTCGGGGAGAACAGCCACAGCTCGGCCAGCTGGGTGATCGAGTCACCGGCGTTCAGCGTGATGTTCAGCCGGTAGTACTGGTACGCGGTGCTGTTGGTGAACGCGTACTGGTTGGTCTGGAACCGCTGCGGGAAGCTCTGCCCGGTCCGGGTGTCCAGATCTGTCCAGTTGGTACCGTCCGCCGAACCCTGCAGGGTCCAGTCCTTCGGGTCGCGCCCGGGGGAGTCGTTGGCGGAGGTCAGCGCATAGTGGTTCACCACGGTCGGCTGGGCCAGCTTCGCGACGATCCAGCCGGTCGGCGTGAAGGTCAGCCACTTGGTACTGGTCAACCCGTCGATCACCTGCTGCACTGTCTCGTTCGGCGGGTTGTTGCCGTTCGCCGTGGCCTCCACCACCTTCTCCGGGGCGGGCAGGCTGACGCCCGGCCGGGAACCGATCAGGTTGGTGAACCACGAGGAGCTGGGCAGCGCCCGTGCCGCGTCGTGTACGCCGACGAAACCGCCGCCGGCCTGGATGTACGCCTGGAACGCGGCCTCCTCGCCGTCGTCGAGGGTTACCCCGTCGGCGGACAGGAACACCACACCGCGGTACCGGGCGAGGTTGGCGAAGTTGAAGACGGCCGGGTCCTGCGACTCGTCCACCGAGAATCCGTTCGCCGCGCCCAGCGCCTTGATCCGCGCGACCGCCTGGGTCACGGGGTCCTGCTGCTGGGCTGCCGGTCCATGGAAGACCAGCACCTGTATCGGCGGCGCAGCGGCGGCCGCCGGCTGGCTGACCGCCGGGCTGTTCGTGAACGCCGGCGCCACGAGCGTGGCGAGCACCAGCGCGGCGCTGGCGGCCACGACCGTTACCCGACGCAGCGGGTTGGGTGGGCCGGACCGGTACCGCCCGGTCCATCGGAGTAGCCGGAAATGGTGTCCTAGAGCCATCTCTCCTCCTGCAGGTGAGGGGGTATGAGAGCAGCCGGGCTCGTGTCGGGTGAGTCCGGTTCGGATCTGAGTTGGGTGGTGCGTGTACGGCTACGTTGCCGCTAGGGGTGAGCTCGACGTCCGCCCTGGCCTCGCGACCGGGTCAGGTCCGGCCGGTCAGGTCCGGCCGGTCGGGCTGTGGCCACACGCCAGCGCGCCGGTGCCCTGGCAGGGGCGCCGGATCCGGGTCGTGCGGTACCTGGTCAGATCGGGGATGCCGCGGCGGGTGGTGGGCGCCGGCCTGGCAGACAGCGGCAGGACACGGGGGTTGACATTCCGGGGGCCTCTCGCGAGTCGTGTCACTCTGAGGTGCAGTCGGGGGAACTTCGCGGACATGGTGCCCGGCCTGACGCGCGCCGCCGCGCCGTACAAGCCTTACTGTGAGCTGACCGGGACGGGTCGAGGTGACCGCGCCGTCGGTAACCTCGACGAAACATCTTCTGGTAGGAAGCTACCCACTAGATATCAATGTGTCTATAGCTTTCGCTAGGATGGCCGGACTTTCCTTTCGCATGGCGAAAGTGACCCATGATCGCCAACTTCTTTCGACATCGGGTCCCGGGCTGACAGGCGGGTCATCCTTCGGCGTCAGGCATCCGGGCGAGCCAGTCGCCCAGGCTCAGCAACCGGTACACGTCCTCGGTGGTCGGATCTCCGCGGCCTGCGCACCAGTCGACCGCCGACCGGGCGACCATCGACCACTCCGGATGATGCGCGGCGAGCAGCGTGGCACCGGCCGCCCGGTCGGTCGTCCAGCCACCGTGTTCGACAGACTCCAGAGTGGACACCACCAGCAACAGCTTGCGGGCGGCGCAGCGGGCGACCGCCGCAACATCCGCCGGCGTCCGCGCGGCGGCCAGCTGGGTACGCCACCGCCGTACCAGCCCGGCGACATCGTCATTGAAGCCGTCGGCGACCGCCCGCGACGGCCGGCAGGACGGCAACTCCGGCCGCAGGTCCGTCCCGGCGACCGGTACACAGTAGTGCCGGATGAAGCACCGCCAGCCAAGGCCGTCGCGGTCGCCGGCGAGTACCTCGGCCAGCGACGCGGACGCCAAGCTGACCTCGCGCACCAGGCCGGCGTGGCGCGTGGACAGGGTGGCCTCGACCGGCGCCACCGCGGCCGGGTCCACTGTGGATGTCGATACCGCCAGCAGGTCCAGATCGGAGCCGGGCGGCCGGGCCTGGCCAGTGGCGACACTGCCGTACAGGTACAGGCCGTGCAGCCGGTCGCCCAGCACCTGCCGTACCAGCAGCGTGCAGTCGGCGACGACCGGCCGGTACGCCGCCGGTACCCGTTCGATCGCCGCGCCGGTGACGATCGCGCCACCGGCGTCGACCCCCTCCGCCGGATCCCGGGTCACAGCACACCCCACACGACACCATTCCAACATGCCCCGCCGACGCCGGCCCCAGCCGATCAGGGCCGACGCCCGCGGCACCTCCGTCCACTACGGACAGTTCCAGCGCCGGGCAGTCACCGGGCGAGCCGGCGGGTGACGATCGGGATGATCACGCCGGCCGCCAGCAGGTGCGCGATCAGGAGCATCAGCTTGGTCGAGAGTGCTGTGTCGCCGGCGGTGAGCGGTGCGACCAGCGAGACCGCGGTCAGTACGACCGCCGCGCTCAGGTAGGTCCGGGCCGGATGCTTGGCGAACCGGGCGATGAGCACCGCCAGGATGGTTCCCCAGAATCCGCAGATCACCGTCCCCATGGCGAACATGCCGACCGTGATCGGCGCGGCGCTCGAGGCGCCGATGCTGCCCGCCGCCATCGGGATGCCGGTACCGCGGGCGGCCAGGCCGTACAGCTCCGTCGCGACCGCCGCAGCTAGTACTGCCAGCACACTGGCCAGCCATACCGGCGTCCGGCCGGCGGTACCGGCACCACCTGGTGCAGCGTCGTTCGTGGTCGTGGTCTCCATCGTGGTCTCCCTCTCGTGCTTGGGGCTGACACAGTGGTGTCGGAGCCGAGCGGCCGATCTCGACACCAATGTGGCTCCGGACCCGGGAGGGAGCCTCCGACCGGAGCGAGTCCACAAGGGACAGAAGGGTACGGCTACCAGATCTGCTCCGCCACCCTTCCGACCAGTTCGAGCTTGCGCTGCTGGGTGTCCTCGCTGATGTGGTTCGCACCGACGGAGACCGAGGCGAACCCGCACTGGGTGGAGAGGGCCAGCCGCTCCAGGCCGACGTACCGGGCGGCCTCGTGCACCCGGGCGGTCAGTACCTCCACCGGTTCCAGCTCGGAGACCTTGCTCGACACCAGGCCCAGCACGACCCGCTTGTCGTCC
>JAFMQQ010000322.1 GCA_017354595.1 Micromonosporaceae bacterium | reverse complement strand
TTGAAGACCGCACCGTCCACATGCGCCACAACCGGCGCGGTGGTACCGGTGGCGGCGGATGCCCACGCGGTGATGTCGCCGCCCTCGCTGTCGAACATGAAGCTCGCCGGCACCGTGGTACCGGCCGCGGTCGGCAGGGTGAAGTCCGGCGTGTCGTTGTTGACCTGACCGGTCGGCGCTCCACCGTCGATGGTGACGGTGAGACCTGCCTTGGCGACCGCGGCCCCGTTCAGCCCGCCCGAGTAGATGGTGGCGGTGTTCGTACCGTTGTTGGCCACCCACAACGGGCTGGTCGCCGAGAGTGCCAGGCCCCATGTGTTGACCGCGCTGGGGTCGGTGATCGCAGCCACCCCGGCTTGGTCGGAGACCTGGTTGATCTGGGTGATGCTCGGTGCGGGTGGCACGTCGTCCAGCGGATGGCCGGCCGCTGGCGTCGCGCTGATCAGGGCAAGGGCGGACGCTCCCACGGCCGCGAGCCCCCATCGACGGAACATGCTCGATCCTCTCCTTGAGACGGGTCGATGTGGTCGTTCTCCCCACGCAGAAGTACGCAGAGTAGGCCGGGCGGTTCAACGGGTGAGGAAATTACACGAAACGCCTGGGTCTGCCTGGCGTGGCTATCTGGTCCAGGTTTGCCGGACCAGCGCAGGGGCACTTACGCGGACAGAACGCGGCCACCGGAGGCGATGGCCGGCAGGAGGTGACGGCGATGGCGCAACCGCGTACCGAGTCCGCCCCGGAACTGGTCAAGCGGGCGACGGAGCAGATCTCCACTCTGGTACGGGACGAGATGGCGCTGGCCCGCAACGAGCTGGGCTCCAAGATCGGACACGCCGGCAAGGGCGCCGGACTCTTCGGCGGTGCGGGCCTGGTGGCGCTGTTCGGGGCGGCGAGTCTTCTGGCCGGGTTGGTGATGCTGGTCGGCCGGGCCATCGGTACCTGGGCCTCGGCGCTCGTGTTCGGCGGGGCACTGCTGATCCTGGCCGGCGTACTTGCGCTGGGCGGACGGGGTGAGGTGCGCCGGGCCGTCCCGCCGGTGCCGACCGAGGCGGCCAAGGACATCAAGGCCGACCTGGCCGCGGTCGGCGAGGCGGCACGCGACCACCGGAGGCAATGATGACTGACGATGCCGCCCGGCTCCGGGAGGAGATCGCCCAGACCCGGGAGGATCTTGGCCGTACCGTCGAGGCGCTGGCGGCCAAGGCCGACGTCAAGGGGCGGGCGAGCAAGGCGATGCACGACGCTGCGGCGGACGCGAAGGCGCGCGCTGGGCAGGCCGCCCACGACGTGGGCAACCTCGCCGCGGTGGAGGCGGGTACCGCGCGGCAACGGGTGCGCTCCTCGCCGAAGCTCGCCGTCGGGCTGGCCGGCCTGCTCGCCGGCATCCTCGCACTGGTCGCCATGCGCTTGCTCGCCCGCCGGCGCCGGTAAGGGGCGGGCATGGACAAGGCGACTGTGGCGTACAAGCCGGTCGGCTGGCTGGCGGGGCTGGGCGCCGGAGTCTTCGCCGGGCTGCTCTTCCGTCAGGTGTGGAAGCTGGCCGCGGGCGACCGGGATGCGCCGGATGCGCTGGACGAGGAGCGCGGTTGGGGCGAGATCATGGCCGCCGCCGCGCTGCAGGGTGCCATCTTCGCCATCGTCAAGGCGGGCGTGGACCGGATCAGCGCTCAGGGGGTACGCAAGGTCACCGGCGTGTGGCCGGACCACTAGCCGCCGCACGCAGCTGATCGGCGAGGGTCAGGAACACGAACAGGTTGGGGATCTTCGACGCCGGCTGCCCGGACCATGGCAGCCATCGCCCGGCACGGCGCAACGAGACGTACCCCCTGTTGATCTGTACCGCCTGGATCTCGGACCACGGCACCGCACCCTTGCCGGCGCAGGCGATGCCGGCCATGTTGACGGTGAGGTCGCCGAAGGCGAGCGCCTCGCCGCGCTGCACCGCGGCGAAGGCCACCGGCAGCTGAACCCGGGTGACCTCACGGGCGACTGTCTGGCCAAGTTCGGCGATCCCCTTGTACCAGCCGGTCAACTTCACCTTCACTCCGTCCGTACGGGTGACGGTGTAGAGGTACTGGGTGCCGGTGTAGATCCCGTTGGTGTAGGTCCGGGTGATCCGTTGCAACAGCGAGCCGATCGCGTCCCAGCGCATGTCCACCACCGGGCCGGTCCTGTCGCCCTGGATGAAGCCGTGCTCGAAGACGTAGACACAGCGCGAGCCGCGGCGCGGCGTCAGGTTCTGCGGCAGCACGCCGAGGCACAGGCCGGCGCCGCTGAGCGCGGCCATGAAGCCGGCGGCGCCCGCGTTGTGCTGTCCCGACCAGATCCCGACGGCCAGCACCCCGAACAGCGCGGTCAGGAACAGAGCCGGGATGAGCAGTTGCAGCCGCACTCGGCGGATCGGGTACGCGCCGGTCTGCCGGCCCATGCCACGGGCGGTGGCTAACGCGGCGACCGTCGGGGGAGCCGTCCCCGGGGCGGGCGGAATCAGCTGTACCACGGGAGTCTCCTCCGGCTGAGCAACGGGACATGGGGTGCGCGGATCATATCGCCCTGGCCACCCGTGGATTGACACGCGCTAGACGCGCGCGATTGACAGGCCGCTGGCGCGCTACACGCGCGCGATTGACAGGCCGCTGGCGCGCTACACGCGCGCGATTGACAGGCCGCTGGCGCGCTACACGCGCGCGATTGACAGGCGCGGCTATGCTCTGCCGCTGTGGATACCCACCTCGTGGCGAAGGCCGCGATGCTGGCACCGGACGAGGTGCTGCGGGCGCTGGCCGCCGCGAGCGACGGCATCGACCCGGACCAGCGACCCCTGGACCAGCGACCAGTGGTGCGGCTGCACCTGGCCGCCGGACACGTCGCCGAGGGGTGGCTGATCGGCGTCGGCGGGACGCGCTCCGGTGAGGTGGTTGTGCTCGCCTGCCCGGACCACTCCGGTCAACCGCCGCGGGAGTTGGTGTACCTGCGGATCCGCGAGGTCGTCTCGGTCGGCGTACGCGAGCCGGAGCGGTACCGGGATGTGCTCAGCCGCGGCGCGCTTCCGGCGCCGCCGCCGGTGGATGGCCCACCGATCACCAGGCTGGCGCTGCGACGGGAGTTCGCGCCCACCGCCGAGCTGCCGTTGCAACTGGCCTGGGACGAGCTGCCCGGCTCCGAGGACGCCACCGCCAACCTGGCCACACTGCTGCGGTCGCTGCGGCTGGCCGTGTCCCAGACCCGGCGCGACGAGCTGGGCCAGCGGGCGTGGGACGGGATCGCCGCGGTGCGGGTGGAGCACCGGCCGGGTGAGGGCCTGGCCGTGCTGCGGATACCCGATGCCCTGCTGGTCACGGCGGATCTGACCGCGGCCCTGCCGCGCCGGCTCGAGGTGCAGCTGGAGAGCGGGATCAGCGCCGTGCTCTGACAGTCAACAAAACCCACAGTCGAGGAGGACTCATGGGACTCGCCGAACGGCGCGCCGCGGAGCAGTTCAAGACCGAGCAGTACCCGGAGTGGAAGCGCAGGATCGACCAGGCGGCCGGTTTCGAGGTACCGGTCGAGGTTAACTGGGATCAGCTGGCGGTGGACGGCTATGCCGAGTCCTACGGCCAGTTCTTCCCCAAGGTTTTCTTCGAGCCGCTGGAGCGGGCGCTGGCCGCGGTCACCATCGACCAGATGGGCAAGGACGCGCTCAAGGCCGGGCTCAAGCAGATCATCGTCAAGAACAGCGACCAGTACGGCAGCACGAGCGGCTTCAGCTTCACCGGCGGGATACTCACCATGGACTACAAGTCACACACCAATGTGGACTATGGCGACGAGCGCGCCAAGGCCCTGCAGAAGCTGCTCGAATCCGGCCTCTGACCGGCGGCTATCGCCCGCCTGCGTGCATCTCCCGCAGGCGGGTCACCGTGCGGTCAAAGGCGCACTGTGGTACCACGGCCACGCCCCAGCCGGAGAGGCGGAGACGGTACACGGCGAGATTGGCCCTGACCGATGCGCTGCGGAACTGTCCGGTGTGGACCTCGCGCCCGGTGACGGTGCACAGCACGAGCTCCCCCGGTAGCCGCAGCTCCTGCGGCGCCTGCTGCACCTCGATCGCGGCGATCTCCTGCCACCCGACCGTGTGCCCGAAGTTCGGCCAGTTCACCCGGACACCGATGTCGCCGGCGTAGACCGTCGGGGCGCCGCGCAGTCGCTGCCAGCCCCACCACAGCCGCTCCCACCGGCGATCGGCGGCTGGACGCCGCTCGGTCATCCCGCCACTCCCCGGTAGGCGCGGCCGACCATGCCGATGGCGGTACGCCGGGGCAGCAGCCGGGACAGCACCGGTGCGGAGAAGCGCATCAGGGCACCGGGTACCACCCGTGGGCCGCGGCCCAACGCGCGCAGCGCGCTTTCGGCGACCACATCCGCGGTGACAGTACCCGGTGCCGGGCGGGCCATCTCGCGTCGGTACGCCGGGGTGGCCACGGCACCGGCGAGGCAGGCGAGTACGTCCACGCCGCGTGGCCGCAGTTCGGCCCAGAGTCCCTCGGCGAGCACGGCGCCGTACGCCTTGGTCGCCGCGTAGGTGGCCAGCGCCGGTACGCCCTGCGCACCGGCGAGCGAGGACATGA